>JBEBTF010000056.1:0-20590 GCA_040393865.1 Planctomicrobium piriforme
CTGCTTCCGCCACGCGGAGAGTTACGTTTCATCCTTCGAAACGGCCGCTGCGCGGGCACTCGGTAGAGCAAGCTGCTCTAGGCTGCCGACTGGTGGCTCAGTCTTGCCGCGAGCAGCTGTTCGAGAATGCACAGGACCGCGAGAGAAATCAACAGAATCCAACGGATCTCGGCCCCCGGTGACTCACTTCGAATCCATTCGAATGTGCCGGCAGGCTGAATTTGCACTGTCGTGTCGTCTCCGAGTTCGCGTAACAGCGTGGTGTCATCTGCAATCTGCAAGGCCCCTTCGATTGCAGGGACATTCACAGCATACAGACGCCGCTCGACCTTCTGATCAACGCCAGTCAGAGTGACTCCATAAATCCCGGGCTGATCGGTCTCTTTGAAGACTGCGCGAACATCTGTTGCGTTCTCTTCATCACTCTCATGAGCAGCCTGAAGTCGAGTGATCTGTTCATTCGGAGAAAGGATCTCCAACTCAGGCTGGTAGTGTGTTTGACTGAATTCAAGCTCGATCGGGGTGCCTGCTGCCAGATGCGGGAATGCACGATCCGTTCGAATCATTCGTTTCGCAAGATCCAATTGAAAAACGACGAAGCTGAACCCGGCCGGCCCGTTCGCCCAATTCGACCAGTTGACTCCTTCTGGATTCATCAACGGTCCTGCCGATGTCAGACAGGTGAAGATTCTTCCGGCCCCGAGAGTGTGCTCCAGCATCAAGGGCTCATTTCCCAGCCGAGACAGAATTCTGGCATCAGGATTCATGGACGGAGTCTGTTCTGTCTCCGTCGCGGCAGGATAAAAGAGATTGATGAAAATCTGATCGAGAATCGGAACCCCCTTCAGACTAAACATCTGAAATAAGGGATCACGAGTCACATTCATTGTTTCGAGAGGGCGACCCGTTGTTGCCTGTTCAACAGCCTGCGGTGCTGATCCGAGTCGCAGTGGGAAAAGACCCACTTCTTTGGGAAACAGTTTCTCGTTGTAGAACAACGGGCGAACAGAGTCTCCCATGTACCAGATGAGGCCTCCCCCGCCGCGAACGTACTTTTCCAGCGCCGCAACGGCGTCTGGTGCAAGCTCAGGAACATTGATCAGGTAAATCAGATCGTAGTTCTCAATTGGAGTTCGTCTCAGTTCTTCGACTGAGCGGATATCAGGTGCAAACCCCGTCACCGATCGATCGGCTGCCAGAGCATCGGCCACATAACTTGCCTGCTCTGCACCCGGCGACCCATCAACGATCAACACCGGGTTTTCGACAGGGACGTCAACAGCCAGATAGCGTTCGTTATCCACTTCCAGTAAATCCGGCTCAAGCAGCAATTTGACTGTGTGAGGTTGAGCGGTATCGAAAATGACATCGAACCGTTGTTTCACAGACTGCCCCGGCGGAATCGTCTGGAAATCGATCGAACGTGGGAGGCGGTTCCCATCAATGAAGATCGACGCAGTCACATTCTGTGCAGCACGTGTGCCATAGTTCTTCACTGTTGCCGACAGCATCACCGGCACGCCAGCGGCAGCAACTTCAACCTCTCCGCCCAACTCTTCGATCCCCAGATTGTCGTGTGTCTCGTTCACACTGCGAACAAGATTCACACCGATCTTTGCAGACTCCAGAGCCTGGACTCCGGCGATTGCAGCTTTGTTATCAATCCAATTGACGCGACGGAAATCAGAAAGAATATGCACCGTTCGTACGGTCGAACGTTCTTCAATCAGTCGACGATGCACCGCTTCGATCGCGATCGCTGGATCTGTAAACTGATGCGTGCAGACCAATGTCGACAACCGTTCCGACAGTTCAACAAGAAATGCCTGATCGACGACCCGTTCACTGAACCCGGAAATGACGGTCTCTGGTTGAGACATCCGCACGAGACTCAACATCTGTGTCCCAGGACGACGAGCCCCTTCGGCTGCGATTCGTCGGACAGTTTCAAGAGCAGCATCAAAGGCCGTTCCGGACTCGACCTGTTCCTGCATCGATGCCGAATCATCAATGACCAGCACATGGTGCGACCGTGCTCCCTGAAACAACGAGAGCTGTTCCGGGTTCATGATCAGTCGAGCAATTAACGCAACGACAAGAAAAACGATGGCCACCCGCATTAACAGAAGCAGAAGCTGCTCGATCAGAATGCGTCGACGGCTGCGTCTTTGACTCGCAAGCAGAAACTCCATCGCAGCAAACCGCACACGGCGGTATCTCATCCGATTGATGAGATGAATGATGATCGGGACCGTCAGCAACATCATGCCCGGCCAGAACAAGGTCGGGTTCAGAAAATGTTGGAGAATCCACGACGACATATTCGCTGCAATTCATCCTGAGAATTGTTGTTTTATGGAAGTGTAGACAACACTCTTATGGACTGACAACGTGAAGTATCAGAATCGGCTCATTGAAGCGGGAAATGAATTTCGCGAGCGTAGTTCGAACTGGCATCAATCACAATTTCACGAAATTCGTATCTGACATTCCCCACAACGAATTCCGGTTGCTCAAAATACGTTTCCAGAAAACGACGGGCTTCGTCCGTGAGTGGCTCACTGGAGGTTCGCAATTGATACCGGGAGGCCACGAGTAATCCGAATCGCCCGTGCTTTGGGGCGTTCACTGTCATTGTCCCCGCGTCATCCGCTCGACCGCAAACACCGCCAAAGACTTCTGCTGCCGCTTCCACGAGCCGCCTGTCGGTTTCGTCAGCGCCAACCCGAAATCCATTCCCGGCAATTTTCACCGTTCCATTTCGAATGATCGGCAGTAACAGCACTCTGGCTCCGCGATCCGGCTTCTTCACACCAGCCTTGTCGGCGTACGTCACCACGATCGGAATCGCACTCGTCTGAGCCACTTCTGCGACTGGCTGCATCGCCTTTTTCGGATTCGTGTCCTGAACTTTCTGATTTGTGGCAGCAACAGGTGCCGCGATAGATCGCCCTTTGGCCGAGTATCCGATTGCTCCCCCTGCGATCGAGGTCATCAACGCAACGAACAGAAGTAACGCCGGGCCAATATGATATGAGCGTCCTGCGGATCGGTTGGGGCGGTCGGTAACAGGGGTGTCTGCACCTGTATCAGCAATCGATTTTAGTTCTTTCAGCAGATTCGAATTCAGAGTCGACGTTCGTGACGTTACAAGAGGACCAGAAATAACCTCAGTTGGGAAATGGACTTCCGACGATATGGTTTCTGCTGGAATTGTTTGCTGTCCGACCGGTTCCCTTTTAAGAGTTCGTGTCCCGTTCGCTGCCGGATAACGTTGTTCAGTTGTGACCGTCGATGCGGCAACTCCATTTGCTGTAAAAACTTGCGGATTCTCAATCGCAACCGGCTCAGGCTGCAAAATATTGTTGTCATCCGGCAGCGGAACGATGATCGAACTCGCGCACCCCGGACACTCGGTCAGTGATCCCGCTTTATGGTCAGCAATTCCGAGAAACTGCTGACACAGAGGACACCGAAATTTAATCGCCATTCCCAACCTCAAAGGCAAAAAACTGCCGTTTCACTGGCTGAAGAAAACGGGTATCTCAACATTCCATCAACCCACCATTCGGTTCCTGTCGATCATAACGAAGAAACAAGTTGTTTGGGCATTTGTTGCGGCAGAAATTGCCGATCAAGGCCATCGTCCACACAACAGATACTTCAGACCGTCGCGTAGATTCCAAACGTTTCCCTTGAAATGTTTTCAGAAGTCGTCCCGTCATGACGAGGTTTCTCATCCACAGGACAACACAGACATTTGACCGATGCTGTCTGCAGCCTCGATGGAGGCATGCGTGAAACGTCGTCATGCGTCTGCATCAATGTCGCTCTTTTCCTATCTGGACGGTCTCGTCTGTACGATGGGCGCACTGATATTGTTGCTGCTGATGACGGCTCAGCGTATGCGCGATCAGGTTCTGGAGACATACAACCAGACACAAGTTGCAGACGTTTCGAATGCAGAAGCCAGTACCGTTGAACCACTTCCCGCATCGCCTCCAGCCTTGCTCCCGGTGCCTGGCGCCAGTAACGAAGAACTGGCGGCACGAGAGGCGTTGATTGCGGAAGAAATCGCCGCACATCAACGGGCGGTTGCCGAACACGAAGCACAGCTGAAATCCAAACATGCCGAGTGGAACGGGAAACTGGAAAGTCTGGCAGAACTGACCAGCCGCATTGCCAAAGAAGTGGAGCAGGCACGACAGCGCATTCAGGACAACAGTGCTAAAGTCGATCAGATTGAGAGTGAACGGGCACAACTCACTGCAATGATGGCCATGGCCGCGGACAAGAACAGTCAGGCCAAGCTGACAGAAGCAGAGCTCCATCAACAGGCCGAGAATCTTCTTCGAATTCGGGAAGAGAGCCTCAAAAAGGTGGAAGCCGCCAAGGTTCAAAGAGCCTTGCGAAATCCGGTCTTTGAAATCGAGACGAGCGACGGTCGTTCTGGAACGCAACGCCGCCCGATTTTGATTGAATGTACTGCTGACAGTCTGACATTCGCTTCGGAGAACATCACGATTTCCGCCGCGATGCTCAATGAATTCCCACCAGAATACAACCCGTTGCTGGCTGGAACGGAAGCATTGCAGGCATATTGGACGGCGTACGACAAGCAGCAGGGGCAGCAGAATCCGAGACCGTATGTCCTGATGATTGTCCGTCCAGGGGGAACCGTCGGTTATTACGTTGCCAGAAAATATCTGGAGAAGATCGACGAAGATTTCGGCTATGAACTCGTCAGTGCAACGGCTGAGTTCAAATGGCCAGACGCAGACCCAGGGGCAGTTGAGGCCTGTCAGAATGCGATTGATCGCATCATGAAGGGAAATCGC
This sequence comes from Planctomicrobium piriforme, assembly GCA_040393865.1. GTDB lineage: Bacteria > Planctomycetota > Planctomycetia > Planctomycetales > Planctomycetaceae > Planctomicrobium > Planctomicrobium piriforme_A. The sequence goes on from JBEBTF010000056.1 coordinate 4,839, forward strand.
CCGTTACCACTTCCGACAGGCAGAAGTCTGGCCCTGCGAGGCAATAAGCAGCAACAGAATTCGTCAGCACAACGAGGAAACGCAGAGGAACGTTCTGCAGGCTCAGGCGGCCAACGTCCCGGCACCGACGCGATTGTTGGTTCAGAAGGGGAATTCAGTCTCGCAGAAGTTGACGAGTTGAGAAACGCCCGTGCGTCCGATTCCATCGGAATGCTGGGACCAGAATGGGCCAACCCACGACGTCGACAACTCAGCGCGGCAAACAATCGACCACAACAAGGCAACGGCGATTCCGGGTCCGGTTCGTCCGTGCTTTCAGAGATCGAGTCCCAGATACGGCAACGCCGAAACGGCGAACAGCAAGGGCCTGCTGGTCAGCCAGCCAGCCAGCTCCAGCGCGGTCAGAACGGCGGACCTGGAATGGCTCAGGCTCCCGAAGCACAGGCAGACCGTGGCCTCGATCTCACAGAGCGTCCCAATGGCTCGTCAAAAGGAACAGAGGAATCTGCGAGCAACGGTTCCCCAGCACCATTCCGACAGCCCGGCGATGGCCAGCAGTCAGGTGGAGGTTCCAGCATGATGTCTCCTCAGGCGCCAGGCGAAAAACAACTTCCACCACCACCGCTCTCGCAGATGCCGGAGAACTCGCGTCAGTTGAGAAACGACGGTGGAGCCCAGCGACAATGGGGACGCGGAAAGTCGAATGGAGCGATCGGGATTGAACGCACCATGACAGTTCAGCTGTACCCGGATCGCATTGTGATCGAACAGGGACTGGTCACAGGAATCGACCAGAAAATGAGCCGTGCTGAACTGCAGGAATCCATCGCGGACATCATCGAATCTCAGGCGCAGACCTGGGGCGATCCACCATCGAATTTCTTCTGGCGACCATCATTCAAAATCCAGATTTACCCTGGCGGTCACACGCACTATCCAAAAGTGAAAGAGCTGTTCGACCATTGGGCTTTGACTTACAAACACGAGTACATTTCAAACTGACCTGTTTCACATTCCCAGCATCAGATCCCCACGTCAGATCACGGCCTCGACTCGCCGTTTTCCATCTCCACGAGTAACTGAAACATGTCCCGTAAGCATCGTGAAGATCACGAATTTGGATCGGACTCCTTTCTGGATGTCCTTGCCAACCTCGTTGGGATATTGATTATTCTGATCGTGGCGGTCGGAGTTCGGGTGGCGAATACGTCTCCTGAAGAACTGCTGAAAAGTCAGACTGAACAGACGCAGGAAAAATCTGCAGAACTCGTTGCAATCACTCCTGAAGCTGTCACTGCAGAGCCAGAAGTTGCAATGCCGGTTCTCGTTCCTCCCAAAGAGCTTCCGCCGATCCCGGAGTTCGCCCCGATTCCTGCGATTCAGCCCACCGATGAGATGCTCCGCCGAGCGGAAGAGTTAAAGAAAAACTATGACGCTCTGCAAAATCAGCTTGCAGAGTTGCAGGTGAATGAAAATCAACTCAAAAAGATCTATCAGGATCAGTCCGTTGAAGTCGCCACATTACGCCAACACATCGCGAAGCAGAACGGACAGCTGGAAACCGAGAAGTCGCAGCTTTCAATTCTGGAACTTGATGTCGCGACACTGCGAAACCAGGTGATGGATCTGAAGCGTCAGGCAGATGAAATTGATCTGGATGCTCCTCCTATTGAGAAACTGGTTCACCAGCTTCCCCCCATCGGTCGAGTCGTATCGGGAGATGAAGTTCACTTCCGGTTGAGTGGAAATCGAGTCACGTACGTCCCTGTGACAGAACTCGTTCGCGAGGTTCAGATGGATCTGGAACGGCGAAAAGAGATCCTGTTGAACAAGTCTTTCTTTCAGGGAAACACACGCACCATTGACGGCTACATGATGGAATATGTCATGCAGCGGCAGGGGGGAACACTCTCTGAAGACCTGCGGTACGGGCGGTCAATGATCCGGATCGGAATCAGCAGTTGGGTCATCCAACCGGTCGGCCCTCTGCGTGGGGAAATGGCAGATGAAGCACTGCAATCCGGCTCTCTTTTCCGAACAGCGATCGGCAAGCATGGTCCGACGGCAACGGTCACTTTCTGGGTTTATCCAGACAGCTTTGAACTTCACCAGAAGCTGAAAGCCTTCACGCACGAGGCCGGATACTGGGTGGCATCGCGACCACTTCCTCAGGGAGTCCCGATTGCCGGTTCCCCACAGGGGTCGAAGTCAGTGGCACAATAACCAGTCTCGACTTCACTATGATCAAAAAAGGGACCGATAAGGTCGTGTCTTGTGAGACAGGATCTTACCGGTCCACTGTGTCAGATCAGTGCGTTACTTGAGACTCTCCAGAAACGTAATCACGTCCAGAAACTCAACCGGGGAAATGGTCCCTGCAAGTCCATCTGGCATGCTGCTTTGTCTGAGAAGCTTCCGTTCGTCGATGTCCTCGGTAGGGACTGTTCTCTTCTCTTTTCCATCGAAGATCACAACTGCCTCTGGTGTTTCGCTGACCAGAAGTCCGGAAATCAATTTTCCCTGAACCGTAACGATCATCGTTGTCAGGTACTTCTCGTTCAGTTCGGCATTCGGATCAATAATCGATTCGATGATCTTCAGCTTCGAAAGTCGAGTCCCCACCTTCATCATGTCCGGCCCGAAATCGTTTCCTTCGTTGAAGATCTTATGACAGGCGATGCAGTTTCGGCGGAAGACATTCTTTCCGTTCTCAGCATTTCCCCCCTTGATATCTGCGAGTGCCTGCATGGCCTTGTTGCGTTCTTCATCTGATCGGGGCTCTTTCCCAATCAGCACCTGAAGGTAAGGAACGAGCTCAGCCCCTTTCTTGTCAGTCGCGATCACTGAATTCAGAATCTCTTTTCCGACAGGGAAATTCTGTGCGAGCTCCCCTTTCAAAAATGCACCGCGCCAGCCAGGCAATGTTGCTCCCAATGCGGCATCAACGGTGTACTTCAACCAGTAGTCATCTGGAGATGGTTGCAACGCAGCAAGGACGGCCACAGCCGATTCCTGACTTGGGAAGTAACTCAACCCACGAACTGCCTCGGTTCTGACGCGAGGGTGCGCATCCCCAGCCATGCGGATTAACTGAGCTTGCACATCCTTTAGATAATCACGTTCATCAGTCAGAACATGGACCGCCGCCGCACGTGCGTCCGGGGTCTTCAAAGAGAGAACCTGATTCAAGAGATCTTGATCAACAGCATGGAAGCTCTGCTGAATCCAGAGTGCTTCACACATCAGGCGATCGTGCAACGGGTCATCCTGCTTCAATCCGGCAACCCAGATTTTAACGGCCGCAAGCACCTCGGCCTCTGGTCGGCTGTGAACTTCCAGTCGGACACGAGCACGCGTTCGCCACTCATATTCACGGAACTGCTCAAACAATTCTGCTAGAGACTTCCCCTTCTGTGTGACAGGCTTTAGCAATGGTTTCTGTGTATAGACCAGTCGATACACACGTCCGTGAACGTGATCCCGATTGGGGTCTCGCTGGCTGTACTGCATGTGTCCGATCAATGGATTTGCCCAATCCCCAAACCACAGCGCTCCATCCGGTCCAATCTGTGGATCAACGGGGCGGAAATGCTTATCAGTGGATGTCAGCAGATCGAAGAATGTCTTCTGATCATTAGGGTCATGACGAACTCGTGTTCCGCGATAGCCAGCGCCATCGTCCACAATGTTCCACCGTGGCATCCCATTCATGCGAATGACACACGCATACGTGAACTGCCCTTGAACCTCGTCTGGGTAATGTCGTGATACGAGGAACTCGCTCCCGACAACCGGTCGCATCCCTTCCGTATCGAAGACGACATTCAATCCTTTACGCCCGCCATATCGAGCGGTTGTCAATGGCGTATCCCAGTGCTGACTCGCAGTCGTTCCGTCACCGCAGAAGCCTTGTCCCCATTCATTGAAGACATAGCACCAAGGGTTCCCATAACCAGGTGTCACGAAGTGGCTGATCTTCCATGTGCGTGGACAGACAGTGTAACTCCCTGGCGAACCATAGTTCCTCATCGGTCCCCATGGTGTCTCGACAGTGGTGCTCATCGCAACCCCTTCGAGCATCCGGATCTGGCCACCATGAGTTGATTCAAACGCGCCGACGGTGTGATGGGTATCTTCTGTGGCAAAGCCGTCAAGAACCTCGACGACCTCGTCCGCTTTATCGTCGCCATTGTTGTCTTTCAGCCAGAGCATTCTTGGCTGACTGACAACAAGAACCCCGCCGTTGTAAAACTCGAATCCTGTTGGACAGTGCAACTGATCGTAAAAGACGGTGCTTTTGTCAGCCTGCCCGTCGCTGTCGGTGTCTTCAAGAATGACGAGTTTGTCATTTGGTTTTGGATCACCAGGTCTCCACTGGGGATAACTGGGCATCGTTGAAACCCAGAGACGTCCCTGATTGTCGAACGTCATCTGAACGGGCTTGGCGATTTCAGGAAAACGAGTTTCATCCGCAAACAGCTTCAGCTCGAATCCCGGTGGCACCTTACAGGTTTTTATGAACTCTTCCGGGGGAAGGATTCGCGGACCAGCTTCCTGATCTTCGCTGTACGTTTGTCGTGGCTCACCGAAACGCGTTGGGGGAACGATCAGCTCCCCTGTCTTGGAATCGTCAGGCTTCTCAGCGACCTGTTTCCCTGAGGCAATGTCCCAGATGTAGCGATCCCGAACGCTCGCCATCTTGCGGATTTTTGCGTACTCCAGTGGGAAAGTTTCGAGGTCCCAGGTGCGGCGACCGCCATACACATACCAGCCGTTCAGCATCCGATAGTCCTGCAGGTGAACCCAGGACTTATCGTTGATGGCACTCCGCAGCTTCTCGTAAATCGCACTCCCGACATCGGCTGGATTCGTTCCGCCAGCCAGCTCACGATCCAGCAGGACTGCAACCTCTTGGTCCCCGTCCGCATTCACATGCGCGCCGTTGATGGTGTATTGCAGGCCCGGTTCAGACCCGAAAATGGCGTGCGTTGGAGCATAGAGATCAACAAATGCGAGCTTGCGTGCCTTCGCAACTTCAGCAACAGCAGCGGAGTACAGTTTCAGATTTTCATTCTCCTTCGTCCCTTCTGGCATCAGGCGATCGCCAGAGGCTTCGAAGGCAATCGGAGAGATCAACACGAAGCGAGGTGATTTTCCGTTTAACGCGTATGTGGTCGCGTACTCATCCAGAAACTTGTTGTAGTTCGCCTTGAACTGAGCGATGCCTTCTGGGCCTGCAAATGACTCGTTGTAACCGAAGAAGCACAGAAACAACTGCGGAGTAAACACCGCGAGTGGATCGTCAATCTTGTGATAGTCGGCCGCTCGTTGTCGGATTCCCACCTCATCCGCAGGGCGACAAAAGTTGCGGACAACCAGTTCCAGTTGAGGATGCCGAGAGTGCAGCAACGTTTCGAAGTTGCCAAAGATATTCATACGTTCGCCGAGCGAATTCCCGACGAAAGCAATGCGTTCTCCCTGCTCGAATTTCAAAGGCAGTGAGGTCGGAGGCAACTCGGTAGCTGACGAGACGGTTGCCAGCAACGAGAGCAAAATGGCAGCGAGGAAGACGTTGGCAATTCGCATAACGTGTTCTCTGTGTGGGATCGGGAGGAAGGTTCAACCCTCACCTGCGACGACTTAGCAATTGAAGACTCAAAAGCAAAATCGGAGGCGAGAATCGCACACACATAAGAACACGTTTTCACATTCACCGCCAGCGACAGCGGCACGATTCTGCCATCGTCAGGTCAAGTGAATAGAAATTGCGAGCGATAACTCGCATGAGCAAGCAGACATCGACTTTTACACAACTCAACCAGTCATTGGCTTAGTCGTTGTCTGACACATAAATGCCGTCGGCGCGAACTTCTACAGGAAACACTGCAATCGGGCGACGTGCTGGCATCTTCGTCGCCTTTCCTGTAGCAACTTCAAATCGAGCCCCATGTCGCGGGCACACGATCTCGGTGCCAGTGAATTCGCCATCCGTCAACGGCTGACCGTCATGAGAACAGACGTCCTCAACGCAGTAGTACGCATCGTCAACGCGAAATAGGAGTGCCGGAATTTCATCGTTGATGATGATGGACTTACGTCCCAGTGACGGGATCTCATCAGGTTCAGCAACTCGTTCGAAACTGGCCATAGAAATCACTTTCTGGAGAACCTGACTTCATCCCGTCGAAAAGACTGCTGTGAAGTCACGTACTCTGCCAACCGGACTGGAGCATTTCCAGAAATCATGCAGTGTCTCTGGCACGCGGGATACAGCTTTTCTCTGAACAAGAAGGCTGCTGCGCGGCCACATGATAGACCGATACGGTCTAGTCGTTTGGAATCGTGGCGTCTGGGAACAGTTGGGAAACACTGGTTCGGTCGTGAATGGATTGAATCGCTTCCGCGAACAGACGCGCGACAGAAACGACAGTGATGTTGTGTACTGACGGATCAACCTGTGGAGCAATTGTATCAGTAATGAACAACTGCTTGATTTGACTGTTGGCGAACTTCTGAGGGACCCCTTTTGCCAGCGCTCCGTGCGAGACTGCCGCGTAAATGTCGTTAGCCCCGCGAGACTTCAACACTTCGGCCATGGCAAACATGGTGCCGCCGGAGATCGTGAAGTCGTCGACGATCAGCACGTTTTTGTTACGCACATCCCCGATCAGTTCGAGAACATGGGCCTGTTCGCTGTGGTCGCGGCGAGTCTTGTTTCCAATGACGACAGGAACCCCGAGATAGTTGGCATATGCAGAAGCGCTCTTCGCAAATCCAATGTCGGGGCTGCAGACCACCAGATTCTGAATATTCAATGTCCGAATATGGTCGCAGAGAACATAGCGTGCATACAGATGGTCAACGGGAATATGGAAAAATCCCTGGATCTGCGGGGTGTGCAGATCCATCATCAGGCAGCGATCTGCGCCTGCGGCTTCAATGGCGTCGGCACAAACGCGAGCACGAATCGAAACCCGTGGTTCGTCTTTCTTGTCGCCTTTGGCATAACTGAAGAATGGAACGACAGCAGTGACCTGCTGAGCACTCGCCCGCTTCAGAGCATCAATCCAGAATAACAACTCCATGAAGTTGTCGTTGACGGGGTTGTGTGTCCCCTGAATTACGAAGCAATCACGCCCGCGAACGTTTTCCAGAACTCGAACGAAAACATTTCCCTCACTGAAGTAATGAGCTTCGCAAGGAATCAGCTCGACTCCGAGTTCATCCGCAATGTTTTGAGCAAGCTGCTTGTTAGCGGAACCTGCCAGCAATGCCAATTCCCCTTGTGGCGGTTGGAACGCATGGGGACGAGGACCGTGGTTTGTACGTTGCTGCATGACAGGACTTGAAATTCGAGGAAACCCGCTCGACGTCGAGTATTGCTTCAGACAAACTCGTTCGGATGAACCTTATCGCAAAAAAGGTCCGCAGCCAAAACATCGTGCTGGAGAGGTGGAAATGTCTCGCAAATGCAGAAGACTTCCGACATCGCATCATACAAGGCAGCACACGACTGACAAGCGCTCCGGGAAGTGATCCAGCCAATCAATTCTCGGGGCGCAGACATTCCCGAAAATGCGAACTGTTACAGTCTCCCGAATACAATCTTTTTACCAGATGAGCAAAGACTTTACATTCCAGACAACGGAACGAGTCCCTCTGGTTCCGCCAATCATGTTCACAAAAAAAGCCGCCCGACTTTTACGTGGGCGGCTTTTCGGAAATTTGGTATCGCACAATCTCGAATTCTGTCCCAATCGCCCCTGATGCACTATGGGACAAGGAACACGATTCCGGTGTAAACTCCGGCTGCGGTCATCGCCGCTTTGGCATTCCATGGAATCCGATATTCAATCTCAGGAGGGCAATCGCCTGGACGGTAATGCCCCAGAGCATAAATATCGCGGTCGACTGGATCGAGAGCCATTTTGTATGGGAGCGCCAGAACCTGGAATCCGAATCGGCCGATCGAGACAAATGGCTGAACACCGACAGGATATTGCTGTCCGTAGCGCTCCAGTGCAATGTCTTCGAAATACAATGGCTTCGAATGTAGGTCTGAAGCAACCCATTGGTAGTTGGTTGTCGCAAAGTGCCTGTCCAGAGATCCGCGTTTGGGCAGAACCAGGACATCCGGACAACGCTGCTGTTGGTCTTCAGGTGTCCCTGCTGGCAACGGGCAGAAGTACAAAGACGCTGATTTTCCATCTGCCGAGGCAGTTGGAGAATATCGCTGATACGGCTGAATTTTGGTGATTGGCTGGAACAGAGTTCCTTCCGCCGGGAACAACTCCCCTGACCCAGTCGCCGAATCTTCGTCGTTCATGGCAATCGGTGTTGGTGGGATCAGCCCTGCAGAGCCGGAAAGTTCACTCAGGATGTCCTCTTGAGACATCAGACGCACTGCAGATTCTGGAGCTTCCGCCAGTGGCTCGTTCTCTGTTGAAAACGAGTGCACAACCTGCCCCACCTGATGGCGTCCAGCGACACGTTGAACTGACCCGCGAGCCTGACGTTCTTCGGATCTGGTGACAACCGGGCCATCACCGAAGACCTGCTCCAGAGTTGTTGAAGACTCTGACCGCCCCGTCAAACTGGGGCGGGTTGTTTCAACCGATGACTTGGACCAGATCTGCTGGCGAAGCTCCAGCCACCGCTGCGACGCGGCGGCTTCTGCTTCCTGATTAACTTCCTGCTTTCCTGCGGCTTCCGCAGCAAAGGTCACCCCAGTGCTCGTCACCGCACAAAATGAACCGAGCAGAAAGACGCCTTGTTGAACGGCCTTAGAAACCGTCAATTGAAGCGTGCTCTGCCGTGTAATTCGGCGCTTCTTGAGTGATAGCAATGTCATGTGGGTGGTTCTCCCTCACCGTTGCCGCAGACACCCGCAGGAACTTGGCGTTTGTCCGCAGTTCTTCAATGCTCTTGACGCCCAGATATCCCATACCTGCACGCAGCCCGCCAACGAGCTGATAAAGAAGAGTGTGCAACGGTCCCTTGAATGGGACACGTCCTTCCACCCCTTCAGGAACAAGTTTCGGCGTTCCACGTCCATCGTCTTCATTTTGTGCCTGGCGATAGCGCTCGCTACTTCCTTTCACCATTGCCCCGAGAGAGCCCATTCCCCGATATCGTTTAAATCGGCGCCCTTGATACAGAATGGTGTCGCCTGGACTCTCTTCCAATCCAGCCAACAACCCACCCAGCATCACCGTATGTGCTCCAGCAGCAATGGCTTTCGTCATGTCACCGCTGTATCGAATCCCCCCGTCTGCGATAATCGGGACTTCCGTTCCGATCGCTGCCTTAACGGCATTCGAGATTGCCGTTAACTGCGGAACACCCACTCCAGAGATGATTCGAGTGGTGCAAATTGATCCTGGACCAATTCCAACTTTTACGGCGTCGGCGCCAGCATCGATTAAAGCCTTAGCACCCTCTTGAGTGGCAATGTTTCCGGCAATGACGTCAATTTCCGCACGCTGTTTAATCGCGCGAACCGTTTCAATCACATTCTTTGAATGTCCGTGAGCACTGTCGACGGTCAGGAAGTCGACGCCCGCCTGAATTAGCTGCTCAGCACGTTCATAGTCATGAACCCCAATCGCTGCACCGACTCGCAATCGACCGCGACTGTCTTTGTTGGCCCGAGGGAATCGCAGGTTCTTGTCGATATCCTTGATGGTGATCAACCCCTGCAATTCAAAGTTTTCGTCGACAAGGAGCAACTTCTCGACTTTATTGATACGCAGGATTCGCTCTGCCTCTTTCAGGTCTGTATCAGGAGTTGCGGTAACGAGCTTGTCTTTCGTCATCACTGCTTCCACCTTGATTTCATCCGAATCAAGGAATCGCAGGTCGCGACGGGTCAGAATCCCTTTGAGCTTGTTGTGTTCGTCGACGATCGGGACACCACCGATGTTGCGGGTGTCCATAATCGCAATCGCTTCCCGCACCGTCGCATTGGGGAGCAGTGTTACAGGATCAACGATCACACCGTGTTCGCTGCGTTTCACACGGTCCACTTCCAGTGCCTGACGCTCGATCGACATATTCTTGTGAATAACGCCGACGCCCCCTTCCTGGGCCATTCCGATTGCCATGTCGCTTTCGGTCACGGTGTCCATCGGGCTGGAAATAATCGGGACATTGATTGACACATTCCGTGTCAATCGTGATGCCACTTCGACTTCGCCTGGCAAGTATTCGCTGTAACTTGGAACCAGCAGAACATCATCAAACGTCAATGCGGTTTCGAGGATGCGATCTTGCATTAAAACACCTTTTTCTAGATCAATTCTTGAAATGATGTGTCGTTTCTGGTCCGCAATCTTCAGTCTTCCTCTTGCCGGGAAGACTGCTGCGTGACCACTTAATGGACCGGTTCGGTCCAAGCCATTGAGGCCGATTTTTCTATTCGTACTACAGTCGCGTCAGGCACCGAGGCTTCTCTGGTACTGACACTACTGGACGTGATGCCACAAACTTGCGTTGTGTCTCAATCTTCAGAGTCAACAGGTTCAGGGAGTTCACCAGCGAACTTCCCTTCAATCACTTTCTGAAACTTCTTTGCAAGTTCGATGTGTGTCGCAACGTCGAGCGCTTCCGCTCGGGTGTTCTCACTGAATCCCATTTCTGCAAGAACAGCATCAACTTCCGGTTTCTCCAGTTGCTTGCTGTACATTCCTACCAGCACACTGCGAAGAAACTTGCGACGGTAATTGAATGCACGGCGAACGAAGTCGTGGAAGAACTTACGATTTCCAATTCGGGCACGCGCTTCAGGATCTGGAATCAACTGCACAACGGCCGAATCGACTTTGGGACGAGGCCAGAAGACGGTCGGCCCCAGCTTCTTCAGTAGCTCCACCTGGCATTGTGACTGCAGCCAGACAGATAGCGCCCCGTAGTGTTCGTCTCCGGGCTTCGCCTGCATTCGCACTCCGACTTCATACTGAATCGTGACGACCATCCGCACCCAGGGGAGTTCGGTCGCGACCAGATTGGAGATGACCGGAGTTGCCACGCTGTACGGCAGATTCGCCACCAGCTTCAGACGGCGCCTGGGATTGACGGCAAGCTGCTTTTGAATTTCTTCCAGAACGACGGGATTGAAGTTGTTCTTGTTTTTCAGTGCGTCTGCGTTAATCAGCGTGACATTTTTGTAGTTCTGTGTCGCTTCGCTGGCGAGCTGGTACATGTTCCGGTCGATTTCAACCGAAATCACATGGCCAGCCTCGTGAGCCATGAAAGTCGTCATCCCTCCGGTGCCGGCTCCGATCTCAAGGACAACATCGTCTTTTGTCAGTTCCGCAGAGCGAACAACAAACTCGATGATATTGATATCGATCAGAAAGTTCTGGCCGAGATTCGTGCGCGGGTGATAGCCATGCCGCTCAAAGAGCTGCATCAAATATGAGCGTGTCTGCCGTTCCGGCCTGTCCATTTGTGGCGAAACCACCTTACTTACAGATGTACTCTTAGAATCCAGTAACTTCTTCAGGGAACGCTACGCTTTCGGCAGCCCCATCGAACCCAACATCTTTTCCATATACTTGCCGATGATATCTGTCTCGATATTCACGACATCGCCAACCTGTCTGCGCCCCAGAGTCGTCGCAGTCAGCGTGTGAGGAATCAGCGCGACGCTAAAGCGATCGCTTGTCACATCCACCACGGTCAGCGACACCCCATCAACTGTGACAGAACCCTTCGCGACCATCTGATTTGTGAGTCGGGCGGGAACGCGAAACCAGATATTGGTCCACTCACCGTCCAGAATGATCTCGTCGACGATGCCAACATCATCAACGTGTCCTTGGACGAAATGCCCGCCCAGTCGGTCTGTTGGGCGAACCGATCGTTCGAGGTTCACCACACTCGATGGCTGCAATCGCCCCAGGTTGGTACGTGAAAGCGTTTCCCGTCCCGCCTGAAAGGTCCAGCGACGGCCATCGATCTGAATCACGGTGAGGCAGCAGCCGTTGATGGAAATGCTGTCGCCAAGGCGAACCAGTTCCTGCTCCTGCACCGAAACATCGGGTTCCAGCGTCAAATCCACCCCGGGCCCTTTTGGCTCGATGGCGATGACAGTGCCTAACCCTTCCACAAGTCCAGTAAACATGACCAGAGAATTACATTACGGGGAAAACAAGAAACGCAACAGGATTGTCACTTTCAGCCCGCCTTGGCCACTCGCTTCGACACTGCAGAACAGCTTTCGTCTCAGACAAAATGCTGATTGTGAACGCAATATCGAATGGGCAATCCTGCCACTTCATCGGAACAGGAGACAATGAAACGCACACAGCCCGAAACGCTTCCCACAGGTCAGTGAGAGGCGTTTCGGGCTGTCGGTGACAAAACTAACTGTTCCATCAGAAGATTATGACAACCTGATTGCCAGTTGTCCAACCGAAGTTCCAGAAACGCACAGAACGACGTGCCCGCAATTTCCTCCTCAAGAGGCATCACCTTTTTGAAATTGCAACAAAACTTGAATCCTGAATCACTTAAGTGAACTCGACCACTCCCCGTCACGGCGGTATTCTCAAGAAAGATATCGCAATTCGATAACATGTCTGCCAGCAGGGGCGTTGTTCAGCATGCCATACACATTATCCCGCCGCACGCTCACTCTCGCAGCACTCACTGTCCTCCCGCTGCTGGTTTATCTGGGGCTCGGGGCCTATGCCCTGTGGATGAACGGGATGTTTGCATGGACATTCTGGATTCTGCCAGTCTTCTGGATTTTAACCTGGGTCATCGCGATGGTCTGGGTGCCAGAACAGTCCGGTTCGATTACGAGTCAGATTGCATCTCCGCAGTTCACTGATCGCGATACGACTGCGGCGGCAATTGTTCGTAAATATCAGGATCAGGTGAATTCCCTGCCCCCTGAGAAGTTGACCGATCCCCAGTTCTATTTGCAGCAGGCAATGCTGCTGTCGAGGGACCTTGCCGCTCATTATCACCCCAAGTCAGGCGACCCGATCGAAGCGCTGACGGTTCCAGAAGTCCTTGCCGCCGCCCGGCTGGCAATTGATGATATGGAGCAATGGATTCTCGAATCTGTCCCCGGCAGCCGCATTTTCACAATCCGTCAATTGAAGTGGTTGCAGCACGCCCCGAAATGGGTCAAGCGAATTCAAGACACCACTTGGGCGGCCAGTGTGCTTGTGAATCCGGCCAACGTGATGAAGTACTTCACTTCAAAGCTGACCATTTCGCCGATCACACAGGAACTGCAGACTGAATTTCTTGCCGCTGTTTATTTGAGGTTCATCCGTCAGACTGGCTTCTACCTGATTGAGATGAACAGTGGACGCCTTCGTGGGGGTGCTGAACTCTATCGAAAAACCTTCGGGACAGCAGAACAGCAAGCCTTCACTCCGAATGCGACTCAGGATTCGACCCTGAAACCGGAATCGTTAACTGTTGCTGTCATTGGTCAGGTGAAAGCTGGGAAATCGAGCCTCATCAATGCGCTGATTGGCAAGCAAGTTGCCAAATCGGATGTGCTCCCGGAAACCAGAAACGTCACCCGCTACCAACTTCCGGTTCCAGACACGGATGTCACTCTGACCTTGCTGGACACCCCGGGCTATGCCGACGCAGGAGCAACCAGAGAGCAGATCCGGGAGGCCAAGCGGGCGCTCCGGGAATCGGACATGCTGATTCTGGTCATGGCCGCGAATAGCCCTGCCAGAGACACTGATCGTCAGGTGATGAACGAACTGCAGGATTGGTATCGACGCCACCCGGAACTCAAAAAGCCGCCCATTCTCATCTGCTTGACTCATATCGACCTGCTCAGCCCGATGATGGAATGGGAACCTCCTTACGACTGGCGAAGTCCGACTCGTCCCAAAGAGCACAGCATTCACAACGCAGTCGATCATGTTCAGGAACTCTTCAAGGATGTCACCAATGACGTGATTCCTGTCTGTTCCGATGTCGAACGTGAGCGAACCGCCCATATTCTTGAAGATTTGCTTCCGGCCCTTCTGAAGTCACTCACTGAAGGACAAATGGCGGCCGTTCTCCGCATGTTCCATCGCAACCTCGACCGCGATCGCATGCGAATCTTCTTCAGCCAGCTTCAAAAAAGCGGGAAAATGTTGCTGCAGACCTGGGTTGATGAACGCATCCTCAAGACATTTAACAAGAAATAGATATCGTCCGCTCGTGACCTTCGAGGCGATTTGGCGGACATCAGTCTGAAGGAACTGGAACAAACTTCTCTGCTGACGGGAAGTTCCGCTTGAATTCCAAGCAAAAAAACATCACATTGCAGTTGATTGATGCGATTGCCGATAAGAGATCGGATCGCCCCTGCGCTCTTTTCATGCCCCTAAACGCACTCCCCACTCGCGGCCTCACCGCAACGATTTGTGAGAAGGAGCCCCGCCATGCTGTCAATTGTTGGCCAACGCCTGCCAATGTGTGATTCAATTGATCGGCGCCAGTTTTTGAAACTGGGGGGACTTGCACTGGGAGGACTTTCGCTTCCTCAGATTCTGAGAGCCGAGCATGCGGCCAAAACAAATGGGAACGGCAAAGGGATCATCATGATCTTCTTGCCCGGCGGCCCACCACATCAGGACATGTGGGATATCAAAACAGAGGCCCCAGCTGAAATTCGTGGGGAATTCTCGCCCATTCAGACGAAGGTCCCTGGCATTGAAATCTGTGAGTTGTTCCCGCGTCTCGCCTCGTGCGCTGACAAGTTGACCTTCGTTCGGTCAGTGGTTGGAGCAACCGGGCACCATTATGCCTTTCAATGTTTGACCGGGAACCATAGTCAGAATCAGCCGTCCGGAGGGTGGCCTGCATTAGGGAGTGTCGTCTCCAGCGTTATGGGCCAGAAGGTCGACGGAATTCCGGCTTATGTCGGCCTGTCTCCCAAGATGGGGCACGCTCCTTGGGCGGATAATGGTCAACCAGGGTTCCTTGGTCTGGCGCATGCTCCTTTTACACCCGCTGGAGATGGCAAAGATAACCTGACATTGAATGGGGTGACACTCGATCGCCTGAACGATCGCCGACAGGTTCTTGCTTCATTTGATCGCTTCCGTTCTTCGGTCGACAACTCAGGCGTCATGGATGGTTTTGATTCCTTCCAGCAACAGGCTTTCGGAATCCTGACATCCAGCAAGCTCGCTGACGCACTGGACATCGAGAAAGAGCCGAAAGAAGTCCGCGAACGATACGGACACGGCGAAAACAAAATGCAGGACGATGGAGGCCCGCGTCTGCTGACAAACTTCCTGATGGCCAGACGACTCATTGAAGCCGGTGTTCGGTGTGTCACGCTTTCTTTCAGTCGCTGGGATTGGCATAGCAACAACTTTGGCCAAAGTCGCCGCGACTTCCCAATGCTGGATCAGGCCGTCAGTGCACTGGTTGAAGACTTAGACCAGCGCGGAATGTTGGATGACGTGTCTGTGGTTGTCTGGGGAGAATTTGGACGAACTCCAAAGATCAATAACGACGGCGGGCGTGACCACTGGCCGCGGGTGTCGTGTGCGCTTCTCGCTGGTGGTGGAATGAGGCATGGGCAGGTGATCGGGGCTACTAACCGGTTAGGCGAGCACCCGATTCAACGACCAGTTCACTTCCACGAAGTTTTTGCGACGCTCTATAAGTCGATTGGAATCGATATCACCCAATTGACCCTGAACGACCTGCAAGGCCGCCCACGCTTCCTTATCGACCAAAACCTCTATAAGCCGATGCCGGAACTGATCTAG
>JBEBTF010000057.1:0-20461 GCA_040393865.1 Planctomicrobium piriforme
TCTAATTACATCGTCATTCCGAGAGCCTCGGCAACCTTGCGACTTTGAGTCATCGCCAGTTCGAATGCTTCCGGTGTCAGAGATTGAGCACCATCACTCATTGCCTTTTTCGGGTCAGGATGGACTTCAACAATCAACCCGTCGGTCCCTGCGGCAACGGACGCGGCACACATCGATGGGACGAGTGAAGCAATTCCGGTTCCGTGGCTTGGATCGACAACGATTGGCAAGTGGGTTCTTTCTTTCAGGTAAGGAACCGATGCCAATGGCAGCGTGAAGCGTGTATGTGTTTCGAATGTGCGGATGCCGCGTTCGCACAAGATCACATTTTGGTTGCCCTGATCGAGGATGTATTCCGCGGCCAGAAGGAACTCATCCATTGTTGCACTTGGCCCGCGTTTCAGCAGGACAGGCTTACGAACTTCGCCAACAGCTTGCAGCAGGTGGTAGTTCTGCATATTGCGGGCGCCGATTTGAAGAATGTCGGCGTATTTTGCAACCAACTCGACATGATGCGGGGTCATGACTTCGGTGACGACAGCTAATCCAGTGGCTTCTCTGGCGAGTGCAAGCAGTTTCAGCCCGTCTTCTTTCATGCCCTGGAATGCGTAAGGGCTGGTTCGTGGTTTGAACGCGCCTCCGCGAAGTCCACGAGCCCCGGCCGCTTTGACTTTATGTGCGGCGTCCAGAATCTGCTCCTCGCTTTCCACTGAACAAGGGCCTGCGATCACACCGACATTTCCACCTCCCATGACAAGGTCAAGAACCTTAATTACGGTCGGTTCAGGCTTTGTTTCTTTGCTGGCGACTTTGTACGGGGCGAGAATTGGAACAACTTTTTCGACTTCATCGAACGAGGCCAGCATCTCTCGTTCCTGCTCGCGTTTGTCTCCAACTGCAGCAATGACTGTTCTTTCTGTGCCGTAAATGATGTGAGCCTTTAGCCCCATTTGCTCGACACTGGATGCGATGCGTTCGATCGCTTCCTGACTGACTCCCCGTTTCATGACAACGATCATCTTGGTATCCCCAGGCTTGTAATTTGAGTTCGTTTTGCTGCGTGGCGTTTCAGTTTGATGAAACAAGCCTTGAAGCGAAATGACTGACCGGCCGCTTATGAATTGTGAAACTGTTTAGTCCAGATACGAAAAAAGGCCTCGAAACCAGAGAAAGGTTTCGAGGCCGGATCGGATCACATTAATGTAAATGGAGCCGCTACCGCGCCCGGAAACCCGGGGTGGTAAAGAAATACCCGTACCAATAACCAACAGCGGCCTGCAGCTGCAGGTCGGCGAGTTGTCGGGATTGTGGTGCAGGGGATTTCATTGCGTATCCAAATGTTCGATATGAAAATGCTAGACCGGTTTGAGGCAATCGTCAAGTGGATAATTTCCAGCTCAGTCTGCGCTGTCCGGAATTCTTTGGCACTACTCAAACGAAGCCGAACGAGATGGCGCGTCCTGATTCTGAAAGTTCACAAGCAAAACTGCATCTGAGATTGTTGATGAATATTGACGGATTGTTTACAATCCGTCTGCGACTGTAACTGTGGAACCGGAGATGCAATTATCAGCGATGCCGGATTTCATTGAGATTCTCTTCCACTCTCTGCAAGGGTCGAGTTGGGTTATGGACAGAAGAATTGTTCGACCGCATTTACTGGATCTCGATTCACCGGGACGGCGGGATTACTGGGTTGCTCTAGAGCACGACAGCATCTGGGGCGATCATCTGATTCCACTGACTGTGTGGGTTGGTCCTGAAGCAACAGAGGGGCAAGGGCTCGTCTCTTTTGGTTCAAATCACGGGAATGAATACGAAGGGCCAATGGCTCTGAAGCATCTTTGTCGCGAAATTGAATTAAAGAATGTTCGGGGAAGAATCATCTTCATCCCGGTGTTGAACCCCTCGGCGTTTCGAGCAGGAACACGTGAGAGCAGCCGACTTGATGACGGTGTGAATCTGAATCGAGCCTTTGTTGATGGGGCTGGAAAGATTCCAAGCCTGTCCGGGATCACATACCGCATCGCGAATTTTGTTCGCGAATATATCTGGCCGCGCGTTCATATTGTGCTCGACCTTCACTCTGGTGGGAACGTGGCGCGGTTCTCGCATTGCGCAAACTATCACCATGTCGAAGACCCCGTCCTGGCCGAAAAGATTGAGCAGACCGCCCGATGGTTTGGAACCCCGAGCTTGATGGTGTACCAGAACGTCACCCCGGGATTGCTGCCAAGCGAAGCCGAAAGGTTGGGGAAGATTACTGTTGGGACTGAACTCGGCTGGGGAAGTGCTGTTGACCCGATCGGTGTGCGGTATGGAAGACAAGGCGTGCTTGCGGCACTGATCAATAATGGTCTTCTCCACGGAACGATCGAGCCAATTGATTATCACGCTGCTGGAACCCAGAAGAAACTGGAGATGGTCGATCGTGACTGTTTCACAGTTGCTCCATTCGATGGTCATTATGAACCGATTCTGGAGTGCGGTACGGCCGTGAAGAAGGGAGACATCGTCGGGTATCTCCATGACTTCGATCACTTTGATATGCCGCCATGGGCAGCGCGGGCCGGAGTGGATGGAGTGGTTTTGGCGCAAGCATGGGTTGCAGCAATTCCACGCGGACAACATTGTGTTGTCGTGGGAAAAGTTTTGCCTTAATTAGCGTCTTTCTGTTCACCGTAACTAAACAGAGTTTCATACGGTTTGCGACCACAGCAGCAGATTGTGATCAGGATACCAGAATGCGGAAGAAACTCTCTTCCGGTGTCCGGTTGCATCGAAAGAGACAATCTCTTTACAGCTGTGGAAAGTCAGTAAGTGCTGAACCAAAGTTCGAATTCTCCTGTTCACAGGACTTCATATGAAAATTACTCAGGTGATCTGCCAGGTCCTCCGGATCAAAAATGTTGAGGCGAAAACTGCGAGCAGCCAGGATTCCGTTCTGGTTCGGGTGCGCACAGACAATGGGCTGGAAGGGATTGGGGAAGCCGATTCCTCTCCTGAAATGGTGAAGGCGGTCATCGACGCTCCTTTCAGTCACAATGTGGCAACAGGGCTGCGCGATCTGCTGATCGGTGAGAATCCGTTAGAGATTGATCGCATCTGGCAGAAGATGTATCGCCGGACAATGTATTGCGGACGACGTTCTACAACGATTACAGCCATGTCTGCGATTGATATGGCATTGTGGGATATTAAAGGGAAGCATTTTGGCGAGCCGATTCATCGCTTGCTGGGCGGAAAGCGTCACGATCGAATTCCGGCGTATGCATCGATTCTTTTTGGAAAGAATGGAGATGAAACGGCGCGAATCGGGGAACGCTGGCGAGAAGCTGGCTATCGTGCGGTAAAATTTGGCTGGGAGCCGATGGGCCAGAGTGAAGCCGTTGACCGTGATCTTGTTCGCGGAGCAAGGAAGGGGCTCGGAGACGATGCGACACTGCTCATCGATGCCGGGTGTGTCTGGGACGCCAGAACAGCACTCGATCGAGCAAAGGCATTCGCAGAGCAGAATATTGGCTGGCTCGAAGAACCGTTACATCCTGATGATTATGATGGCTACCGCTGGCTCCGCGATCGTTCGCCGGTCCCGATTGCTTCTGGTGAAGAAGAGTGCGGGCGACAGTCATTCCGTCCATTGATTGATGGACGTTGCCTCGACATTTATCAGGTGGACCTGTCTCGAAACGGGTTCACTGACGCCAACTATATTCGTCAGCGAGTCGAGGAAATTGGCGCTCGACTTTGCAATCACTGCTACACAAGCCCGGTGACCGTTGCGGCGAGTATCCACTGGCTCAGCACATGCCGGGATGCATTCATCTTCGAAGATTGTGTAGAAGATTCTCCACTACGTCATGAACTGACCCACGAGAAGATTCAGGCGGTCGATGGTTGGATTTCGCCACCGGATCGACCAGGGCTTGGGGTCACTATTAACGAAGACTTCGTGAAGTCAACGTTGATTTCAGAATCCCGATAACGTGTGTGTTTATTGAAAAGTAAAGAGGCCGGTTCCTTGTTTCACCAAGTGAACCGGCCTCTTTTTTATGAAACTATTGTTTTGATTTACTTGTCCTGAACTGATGGTTCGGCGGGAGTTGGTGCCGTCTTCGCTGCACTCAGCTGTTCAGTCAGCAGTTTCAGTTGTTTTTCAACAGCCTCCAACCGATCTTCGAGTTGGCGCACTTTGTTTCGCAGTTCGAGATTTGCCTGTACTGCAACTGGTGTGCTTCCGACAACAACACCGGGGCCGACAAACTGAGAGCCGGGTTGTAATCCCAGTTCCTGAAGCTTCTTCATTGTTTCAGGAGAGAGCTGGCTGCGGACCTGCAGGTCGTGGTTCGGGTTCTCAACCGGATCAATGGTCAGATCAATCAGTTTTCCGTTACGGAAAAACGTCATCTTGACCGGGTCCCCTTTCATCTCATTAATGGTGTTGACAACATCTTCCGGTTCTTTGACTGGAGTGTCGTTAACAGCAACGAGAATATCTTTGACCTGAACGCCGGCTTTCTCGGCCGGTTTTCCGTTGAAGACTTCTTTGATTAACAGACCTGTCCCTTCGCCGAGTTCCATTCCCAGCGTTGCCTTTAACTCCGGGGAAAGCTCGGAAAGAACAACTCCAATCAGGAATCGGGGTGGCTTCTCTGTAATGTCTGCGCTTGTGAAATCATCTCCAGGGCTGGGCTGGATGTATTGAAGGTGCAGCTTCTTCCCATCAGGTCCAATCAAATAGATTTCGTACTGGGACTGCTCCTGTGTCGTCGGGGGAGTCTCCGCCTGAACAAACGCAGGCAATGTGACGCACGATGCAAGTGCGGCACATGCAAGATATTTTAACAGAGGCATGACTACTCCCTTCACGATCCTGATCACGTATCTGTCTTGATCGTCTGTGTCAGTCTTAATATTCAACAGGTCGAGCGACAACTGTTTCGGCTGGAACCATCACTTCCCGGCCATCTTCCAGACGTGCACGATACCATGATCGTTTTCGTTCGAGCTGATAACCTTCGGACTCCAGCATTCTTTGAACATCTTCAGGGATATTCGTAAGATTGCTTGGCTTTGAAACGGAATGCCACTGTTCGGGTGAATAGACCGGCACTGTTAAAGCCTGATCTCCACTGCGTCCGGCTCCAACTTTGACATTCATCACTGGCGAAGGCATGTTCCCATCGCTGGCCAATCTCACCGGGGCCGAAGAGAACGCTGACTCTGGCTTAGCACTTGCTGGCGACTGAGAGACTGTCTCCGACTTTCGTAACGAATCAGCCTGAGTCATGGCCAATTGCCCTCCGGCGTCATCGTTGTCTCGCAGCCAGAAGTGGCCTCCCACTCCCATCAATGCTCCAACCAGAAGCGACGCCGCAACTGAGACCCATGGTTGAATTTGACGCTTCATTATTGGCGGAAGCGGACGGGGAGGAAGTTCCTCTGGTGGGATTCCTGTGATCGGGGCTTCGAATGCTTTGGAGAAAACCTGATTCTCAACAAAGGTCAGAGCCAGGGTTCGCCAATGGTCAATCGATTCCGCTTTATGGAGGTTCGCCAACAAAGCAGCACGTTCGGCGTCTGTGAGTTCGCCGTCCGCACATTTTTGCAGTGTCAGTTCGTCTGGTGAATACTTCATGTCAAGCAGATCCAACAACTTCAATGTTTGCCTGGTGTAGCAACTGCCGCAAACGCTTTTTCGCTTTGATCAGCCGGTGTTCAATGGTGTGAACGGTGACCCCGAGGCGATCGGCCAGTTGCTGGTACGTCCAGTTCTCCCCGTACTTGAGCATCAGGATTTCGCGGTCGGTGTCTCCCAGTGTTTTCAGGCACTTTTGAACAGCCTGCTGATGTTCGCGCCCCATCAGCCATTGCAACGGGTCTGGCTGATCTTTTCCTTCAGCCGATTCAACGGCCTCGTCGCCCCCGCTGACATAACGTCTGTAGCGACCCATTTTGCGTCGATACAAATAAGACTGCTTGACAGCGACACGATAGAGCCATGCACCCAGTCGATTGATGTCTGAAGGACGCAACTCAGGGCGGCTGATTGCCAGTCCAATTTCCTGCATGAGATCGTCCACAACGTCCGCATCCCCCACGCGGTTGAATAGCACTTTTCTGAGCCAAGGCTCGTGCTGTTTCAAGAGCGCAAACCAATCATCATTCTGGATGGCTTGGGACATGCTTCCGATTGTGGTAACGATCGTTGCCATACGCTCAGAATCGTTGCCGGGGAGCGGTGATTCCGGGATGGTTTTCTTGGAGATTGTGGAAATATTAAGAATCAGCCGATACTGTAATTTAACTGCAAGTCGTTTTCCGGAAACGACTTTTGTGTGAAATTCATAAAGAAGACGGAAAGTTTTGCAGCAAATGACCGGGGAAAACGGGTAAGGATGGTCTGTTGTGTGTGGGAGAGTTGAAAAATCAATTGGGGCAAATCGTTTGGAATTGAGGAAGTGACGGATGCGAGAACTTTCGATTGTCACGCTTTTCCTCGGGGCGACGACGCACCTTCTCCTGTTGTACGGAACCTTTTCTGGTGAATTGGATTGGTTTTTGCTCTTCCTGGTCTGCTGGGTCCTGTTTCCATATACGGCTGCAGGGTACGCAGCGTGGATGACCCGACCCAAGCCGATCTTTCAGGCGATATCATTGGTCATCTGCTTACTCGTCGCTTTTATCGGGCCGGCGTTGACCTACAAGATTTTGTATCTCGACAGGCCTGATGCTCAGTCTGCCATCGGTCTCTTGCTGATGCCGCTTTGTCAGATGTTCGTTGTGTTCCCACTCATTGAAATCGGAATGATCTGCAAGGCTTTCTATTCTAAACGCGAGTCAGAATCGCGAGTTGCATAGCGATTCATTTCCATGTTGCCCTCCCGTTTCCGTCTGGTGTGTTACACCGCAGTGACTTGGCTTTTGAGCCCACACCGACGCCAGAGATTTGCCTGTCTGACCCGGTTCACGTTCGTGGCTGAGATCGGTTGGCAGCAGATCTGTTGGTTGGCGGTTATTGCCGATTCTGATCGAGCGTGTGCGACCTTTGTGGACAGTAAAACGGGAAGGATGGGTGGACTTTGTCAGTGGTGACACCGGCCGGTGGCACGAGAATTGGCGAATGTATGTTTTCGCCATAATACCTTGTTGCGATCTAGACCGATGAGAGAAGAGCCAATGTCATTGGTATTGAGCAGGTAGGGGCGTCTGCGTTGAACATCGGGCAGCGGGTGGACGGAGTTTGTTTACCGCATGCAGGGTGAAAAGTTTCATTCGTATCGATTCGAAGCGAGCGGATGCAATTTGATCAACAGAACGGCAACGTCAGTGAAGCGGCCAGAGATGCTGCTTGCTGATGGCGAGTTTTGATCTGTCGAGCAGGACTGCGAATAAAACAGCTGCGAAGGGCCTGAGGTAAGCGAGTGGTGAATGATCAGCGCTACCGGGCAGTCTCGCTGTTTGCTTTTATACGCGTCTTGCTGATTGGTCGACGCGAATTCCGTAATTTCGTTTGAACTTCATGGATGGAGTGCATGTCGATGTTTTGGACATTGAAGAAAACGTTGATGAAGCGACTGGTTTTGACCGGAGCGTTTCTCTCTGGCTTCGCCGTTCACTCCGTTTCCTTTGCTCAAATCGTCGATTCCGTCTTCGATGGCACCAACGACGGCTCACGGCCAGAGTCGATCATTCGGTTGGAGTACTGGAATCCAACTGATGGAAACTTCAGTGATCCATTCTGGGGCCCACACAGCTCTGATCAGGCATGGACAGCGGACGAAATGGGAGCTGTTCAGCGCGGCATGCAGTACTGGTGGGATGTTCTGGGTGAAGGACATGAACCGGGACGCGTGATCACGATCAGAGCAGTCCGTAATACGTTTACTGCAGGCGGCGGCCTGAATGCCTACTCCGCACCTGCGATCGTCACCGGGTCTGATCCCTTGCTGACACATCTCCAGAATGCCTGGGGCGGAGGTCAGACTGAACTTCCTGATCAAAGTTCTGACGGTGGATATGTGGATTCGCTGCTGGCGTTCGAGATGCCAACATTCTCAACAGAGATGAATGGTGTTTACTCACGTCCGGGT
Source organism: Planctomicrobium piriforme (assembly GCA_040393865.1). GTDB lineage: Bacteria > Planctomycetota > Planctomycetia > Planctomycetales > Planctomycetaceae > Planctomicrobium > Planctomicrobium piriforme_A. The sequence continues at coordinate 8,094 of JBEBTF010000057.1, forward strand.
GCGGCGCTAGAAGCTATCATGATCCATGAGCTCGCACACTCATTGGGGTACATCGGTCCGGGCTCATCAGGCGGACAGATTGTTTGGGGGGCATTGGGCGGTGGCGTCTTGTCGCTTTATGAGCAGCAGATCGTTGATGAGAATGGCGACTCTGTGGTCGCTGGTGATCTTGCACCTGTCGGAACTCAGTTCTATTTCGCAGGAGCGAATGCCGTTAGTGTTTATGGCGGAAACGTGCCTTTAAACACCCGGTCATCGCAGACATCCCATCTGGGAGTTCCAACATTATTGATGACACATGAAGCGTATAGAAACTATACATTCATGACTGAAGTTGAGTTAGCGGTTCTGAAAGATCTTGGCTTCAGCAATATCGATCTGAAAAAGCACTTCGGGCAGTCGTATTACCAGAACGGTGTAACGACAACGAACACGAACGGATTCAATTCCGACAAGATCTTTGGTGTTGGCCTTCATATGAAGGCCAACAGCCTGAACATCACGCAAGCCGAAGATCTGATTGCGTCCGGCGTTGCAGGAACCGGTGTTCGTATTGACGGGAATGGAAACACTGTCACCATCGGACAAGGCGTCAACGTTCAGGCTGATGGGGACTACGGCGTTGGTGTGCTGGTCAGCTATGGAGGCCGGAACGTCATTGTCCATCGGGGAGCAATTACGGCGGATTCAACAACGGCAGGGGCTGTCGGGACCGGGATGTTGTTCAGTTATGGAACAAACGTTCTCGGAGATGATCTTGGAGCACCAGATCTCCGGTCAGATACGCCAGCAAACTCAGCGTTATACCCAGGCCACGTTCCTGGATATCTGGTTGACCGTGTCGATATCAGCGGATCGATCTCAGCTGGTGGCGGAACCGGAAATGTCATTCACATTGATAACACCGCTGCCGTTCGCGAGATTAACATCCTTAACGGTGCTAGTCTGAACGGGAATATTTATACTGATTCTGTCATCAGTACCGGGATGGGACTGAACCGTCCTACGATGCAGTTTGGAAATGCTCAGGTGAATGGAGTGAAGCAGAGCGGCGCTGATGCCAACTTCACATTCACCTATGATGGGAATATTACGTCATTTGCTGATCCATCAGACAAGTTCGCGAAATCGATGGACGCAGTGTTCGTTGGCGGTTCCGCTTCTGCGACAGGAGCCCAACTCAACGGTGATGTGATCTTTAATAATGCAAACGTAGCCCAGACAGGGAAGCTGACTGTCGGTGGAAACTTTGTAGGGAAAAACGTCACAAACAACGGTTCCACGAATGTTCTGTCGAGTGGAACTCTGGAGGCAGATCAACTCCTGCAGAACAATGGAACATTGAGTTCAAATGGCGGTGACATTGTTGCCAAGAAGGATCTGACCAATACTGGGACCATGACTCTGACTGGCGGTTCGTCCGTCACTGTTGTTGAAGATTTCAATAACAGTGGAACATACGACCAGACCGGTGGAACCCTGAATACACTGAACTTCGACAACTCTGGGACAGCCAATCTCAGCTTCTTGACTTCAGGTGTTGCAGGCACTTTCACGAACAGCGGAACACTCTCCCTTTCGCTCCTCACTCAGATGACCGTCGCGGGAGAAGGCACGAACTCCAATGTGTTAAATGTCTCTGGAAGTAGCATTTCTTTCCAGGACGGATTTACGAATACTTTGACGGGACGAGTCAATCTGTCTACGGCCGGGAATCTGAACGTCGATGGCGACTTGGCCAACGCCGGAAAGATTTATTCGGAATCTGCTGGCACGGTGACAGTCAGCAATGGCGATTTTGTGATTGCGAATCGCGGGGAGTATGTTGGTAACGCGTCAGGAGTCTCAATCACCAACGGTAATCTCATTGTGAACAATCTGTTCACTCTGAATGGCGGCGGACTCATTGTCGATGGCAACATTAAAAACACTAAGAATATTAATCTGACCAACGCTGTTGGATTCGTTGATGGTGATCTGAATAATGATCCGACCGGCGTGTTTAAAGCGATAGAGTCGATCTTTACCGTACAGAACGACATTAATAATAAAGGATTAATACAGAATACGGACGGTGCGTTTGTGGTCGTTGATGGCGACTTCAATGTCCTGACCGGCGGTCGCTATACTGGTGTCGATGATGCTGTTATCGTAGGGACTGGCGGGATCAACATCTCGGGAGTGTTCGCCAGTCGGGATGGAAACATTCTTTCCACCAGTGATGTGATTGTGAATAGCGGCGGTCGTCTTCAGGGAACTGCGACGATCGTGACACCTGCTGTTGAAGTGAAAAAAGGCGGAACGATTGCGGCCGGAAACAGCATTGGGACTATGAATATTGTGGGCGATCTCTTCCTGGACGGGAATAGCGAGATCGAAGTCACTTCTTCGACTGTTGGTCAAGACGCCGACCTCATCAACGTTCAATCCGGAACAGCATATATCAATAGCGGAGTCACTTTCGCCAATCGCGGGACGTTTACTTTCATTCGGGAGAACTCCGACGATTCAGCAAACTTCGACATTGCCCGTCGCTACACTGTATTGCAGACTGAGAATGACGGTGATTTGCAGGTTAACTACCGTCCTGTCGCTCAGGATAACCTCACTGATCTCCGTATGATCCTGCGGTCAGATAAGGATCTCGACGGTCTCTATACCGCAGATGCGAGAGATTATTACGCCTACGTCGGACGTGATGTCGACTATCGAACCATGGCGTACAATGAAAGTCAGTTGGTCATCGCAGACCTGCTTGAGAGTTATCGTTCGCTTGATAACGGCACCCCAGAAGGGAATCAGGCTCAGTGGATTCGAGATACATTCGACTTGATTGTCGACGAAGCAGATGTCACTCGGGCTTATGATCAGTTGTCAGGAACCTCGTACACCACGATCCTGCCAACAATCGCACAGCAGATTCACATCAATACGCAGCGTATGGCTGCTGCAATGCGAAACGATAACGATTTGACACTGGACGGAAGCCCCGTCGCGAGAGGAAATGGTCTCTACGGTATTCTGACTGGCTTCGGCACCGGCGGGAACGTTAAGAACGGCCGCTACGCATCCGGATATGACTATTCATCAGGCGGAACGCAGCTCCAGATTGGCTATAGCCAGGAAGGAGTCTTGATCGGTGGTTATTACAATTATACAAGTGCAACGATTGAATCGATCAATAATGTCGGGGTCGATATGCACGACTTCGGCGGCTTCTTCCTGAAAGAAGCGGGAATCGGACACGTCCTGTTCTCGGCCGGGGGGGGTGTCGCGGATCTCGATTCTCGACGTGTGATCAACATCGGAAACACAAACGTTCAGAATCCGATTTACGCAGTTCATGGCTCTGATAACTCAACAAACGTGTATAACACGATTGTTGAATACGGTGTGAACGTCGCGATGGGCCCGGTGACTGTGCGACCATTCGGGGGACTGTCCTACGTTTATGTTGATCGTGTGCAGTTCAATGAAGGCAACGGATACCTTGCTGTGAATGGCGAGATCCGACGATTTGAGAGTTTCCGCTCTCACCTCGGTACCGACTTCAACTTCAGCTTCCCACGCTCACCTGCAACGACAATGAATCTGCGAACATCGTGGATGCATGAGTATCAAAACGATCGAGCTGGCACCGTCGATGCTTCAATTGTTGGACTGACCACACAGTCGTTCACCAGCCATGGCGTCGATTTAGGAACTGATTTCGCTCTCTTCGGTCTGACACTCTCGCACTACTTTGTTCCGGGCCATGTGCGAATCTTTGGTGGTTATGACCTGATTGCCAACAATAATTCGGACTTCCACACAGGAACCGGCGGGATTGAGTTGCTCTGGTAATTCCCCCGAGAGAATAACTCTCGAAATCGAGAACTTGTGGTTAACGTGATTGAATGAGAAAGCCCCCGACGTGAGTTCAGCTCAGGTCGGGGGCTTTTTTCTTGTTGAATCAGTGTGCTGTCAGTTTTACTTCGCTTCCGGTGGCGTTCTCTCGATCCAAATGGATGATGAAGAATGGTTCATGACTCGCGTTGAGACACTTCCCAGCAGGGCGCGTTTCCAGCCTGACTTCCCAGTGCTTCCAATAACGATCAGATTTGGTTTCCACTGTTCTGCTTCTTCGAGAATCCGATTTGATGTTTCGGCGCTCTGCTTAAGAACGGTGTCAACAGTACCAGGAATGCTTTTGAAGAGTCCCGCGGCTTTGTCCAGACGTTCCTGCGTCACTTTCAGCAGGTCGGTCAGTGCCGGGCCTTCTTGCAGTGTGTGCTCGATGTGGTAAGCATGGAAGGTGTTGACGACAGTCATGATGCGGACTTTCGTCCCTTGAACCATCGGCAGTTTGGCGAATCGCTTGATTGCCAAAGTTGATTCATGGCTTCCGTCGTCGGCGATCAGAATTCGGAGCTCATCGTCCGCACGTTTCCCCAACTGGGGGCGAATGATCAGGACAGAGCAAGGTGCATGCTTCGCGATGGAGTCGGACACACTTCCAAGCAGAAAGCGGTCAAGTGCTCCCAGTCCTCTCGCCCCAATTGCAATGAGGTCAACCGACTGTTCGGTTGCCAACTGCACGATGGCTCGACCGGGGACACTGTCCTGCAGAAGATGGGGCGTGGTCGAGTTCGCCCAGCCTTCACAGGAGCTGACTGCGGCATCGAGGATCTTTTGCCCCTCCTGTTTCGTTTTCTCCAAGAGCTGGCTCAGATCGACAGGAAGGCCTGCTGCCAGATAGAAGTAATCTGGCAACGGCGAGACGTGAACGAGGTGAATGTCAGGCTTCTGAGGGAACGGGAAGCGACTCAAAAAAGCCAGTGCCTCTTCTGAGTACTTTGATCCATCGATGGCAAGCAGGATCTTCAAGATTGCCTCACTCTCTTTATTGATTCACTGTTGTTGGGGCACTGTTGTTTTGAATGACAATTGAAATACAGTCAGATACTGCATCGTTTCGATGACTGAAAATTCTGCTCACCTGAAATTGTACCTGATGGATGGCCCGCCTTCCGCATTCATACAAACAATTCTGAAGTTGTCGCAATTGTCATTGTGAAGATGCGGTCAATTCTTCAGCAAGCGAGGTCGAATCTGTTTCCACGCTTCGACTGCGAAGAGTGGAATGGTGGAGACTGTCAGGCATAGGAAGAGTTCAGGAATTGATAACGGGACCAGATGGAAGATTTTCTGCAGACCTGGAACATACAAAAGACTGATCTGCATGAGAACTCCCGCGATGACCGCACATGTTAAGCGCCAGTTCGTCATCAGGCCGGTCTGGTGCAGCGGTGTTGAAAATGATCGGAGCCCACAGACATAGAAAAGTTGAGAAACGCTTAGAACAAAGAAGACTGTTGTTCTCGCTTTATCCTCATTCGTTTCAGGTGTCGCTCCCAACTCGAATAGGAACAGGCACAGGCAGGTCAGGGCCATCAGCATGCCTGCCGAGAGAATTCCCCAGAGAATACCCGGAGTGAGCAGCTTTTCGCTTCGTTCTCGTGGTGCGCGTCGCATCAGGTCTCGTTCCGGCGGTTCAAATCCCAGAGCGAGAGCAGGGAAGCCATCTGTAACAAGATTGATCCACAGCAGGTGAATTGTCAGCAGGGGAAGCGGTAGTCCAAGCAGGATTGCAAACAACAGCAACGCGACTTCGCTCAGGTTTGCAGAGAGAAGGTAAACGACAGCCTTCACGATGTTGTCATAGACAACCCGTCCTTCTTCAACGGCGGAAACAATTGTTGCGAAGTTGTCGTCGGCAAGAACGATGTTGGCCGCTTCCTTGGAAACATCGGTTCCGGTGATTCCCATAGCGACGCCGACATCGGCCTGTTTGAGTGCCGGCGCGTCATTCACTCCATCTCCCGTCATGGCAACAAGACTGTTTTGTGCCTGAAGGGCTCTCACAATCTGCAGTTTGTGTTTCGGCGTGACTCGCGCGAAGATTCCTACCTTACCGATGTGTGAGTCAAGTTCCTCAGGAGACATCGTTTCCAGTTGAGCACCGGTGATGACCTCTGCGTCTTCGTTGAGAAAGTTCAGCTCGTTCGCAATTGCAGTTGCTGTTCCAGGATGGTCTCCCGTCACCATGATCGTACGAATCCCAGCGGATTTGCAGACTTCAACCGCACCGCGAACTTCGGGGCGTACAGGATCGATCAGTCCAATGATGCCGAGCAGTTCCAGAGTGTTTGGCTGCAGATGAGAATCGGTGAACTGCCCGTCGTGCTCCACCTGTGCCACTGCGAGCACACGGCGCCCTTGTTCCGTCAGGTTCTGGATCTTGTTTGACCACTCTTCACGCTCGTCTTCATTTTCAAAGCGGCAGAGTTCCAGTAACTGATCCGGGGCTCCTTTCACAATGACACGTTGTCGGGACTGACTGTCAACGTGAATGGTCGCCATTCGTTTCGTCGCTGAAGAAAACGGGATTTCTCCTGTTCGACGATTTGCTGCAAGGAGACCAGCCAGGTCGACTTCCCGGTCAATTGCGGCCTTGATTAACGCAGTTTCAGTCCCGCTACCGGAAATCTGTCCATCTTCCAGAACCTGTGAATTGTTGCAGAGGACAGAGGCTTCCATCAACGCCTGCCGTGCAGAGTCACTTTCGTCTGGAGTGACCAGATCAGATACCACCATCTTGTTTTGGGTGAGTGTCCCTGTTTTGTCGCTGCAAATGACATTGACCGACCCCAGTGCTTCAACGGCCGAAAGCTGGCGAATCATGGCTTTCCGTTTTGCCATTCGTTGAGCGCCCAAGGCGAGCGTGATTGTGATAATGGCAGGTAATCCTTCAGGGATGGCCGCAACAGCCAGACTCACGGAAATCAGCAGCATTCGGCTGAGTGTCTTGCTGGACCATGGGTCGTTTTCCTGAACAAGACCCGCCACGAAGATGACGGCACAAGAGAAAATCACTGCCAGCACGATCCAGTGATTCAGCGCCTTCAGTCGATGTTGAAGCGGAGTGACGCCAGCTTCCGATTCTGCAAGAAGCGTGGCGATCTGGCCGATCTGAGTTTCCATTCCAGTGGCGACAACAACCGCCTTTCCACTTCCATAGACGATCGATGTTCCCGAATGGACGATACAGGTGCGATCCGCCAAAGGTGTTTCCGCAGGTAGTGGATCAGTAGACTTTTCGACCGGCAGAGACTCACCAGTCAGAGGAGATTCATCGACTTCGAGACTGGCCGATTTGACGACTCGGGCATCAGCTGGAACGAGATCGCCAGCGCGAATCGCAATGATATCGCCGGGAACAAGCTCTTCTGCCGGGATTTCAGTCAGATGGCCATCTCGGTGAACATGAGCAATTGGACGGGAGAACTTCTTCAATGCCGCAACGGCATTATCAGCTTTCCATTCTTGCCATGAACCCACAATTGCGTCCATGATGATAATGATGCTGATCAGAATGGTGTCGATCCACTCGCCATTCAAGCCACTCACGATCGCAGCGACCAAAAGGAGCCCGACCATGAGATCTGCGAACTGAGAGAAGAAGACTTGCAGTAAAGTCCGTTCGCCTTTTGATGTGAGTTGGTTAAGGCCGAACTTTTCTTGCCGGGTGTTGACCTCGCTCTTCGTCAATCCTGATTTGAGATCGGTGTTCAGACTGCTTGTGAGTTCTTCAACTGTCTGAGACCAGGGAGCTGACGTTTTTATAGGCATCGAATCAACACTCTCCTGAACGAATACGAACCTGCAGTGATCCCCTCGTATTATGAAGAGGTCTGACGTTCAGTGAAAGGAAATTCATCGTTCATAAACTGAGTGCCCGTGAAAAAGAAAAGACGCCCGACAATCACAAGGACTGTCGGGCGTCGCAGGTTCGAACTGTTGCAATCAATCGTTTGCAGCGATGTCCTTTGGGATCATAGACCGATATGGTCTTAGAACTCTCCGAGAACATTGCCGTCGCCAGGTGTGTGGAGATCACGATAGGTGGTCAGGTTGATGTTCTCTGAAATGAATCGAACTGATCCGTCCCCGAGAGTTGCCTGCATTCCACCAGTGTGGCATCCTTTGGCGATCCAGTCATGACCCCATGTTTGGTTCGAAGAGCCGAGACCGTATGTCAGGCTTTCACCACCAACGTTTGTTGTGTCCAGAATACGAAGGCACGAATGCCAGCCTTCTGAAGCAGGAATGATACGGGCACCGATCCAGATTCCACCTGTCCATGGGCAAGGGGTACCGCCGCAGAGTGTTGATGAGCCGCCGTCGTTCTGGGTGGTTCGTTCGGTCACAAGGAAGGTGTTGGTGAGACCATCGGTGACGTCACGAATACGACGATCCGAGTTCTCAAAGAACATCCCGTTTTTCGCTGATGTAACGCCGCCGGTTGAAGTTGTTTGAACGGCGCTCCGTCCAGCATTGGCCATGTAGTTCGTTTTGCCGAAGTTCGCTCGGTCTGTGTTGATCCCGCCCATCGGATCAGATGGGCAGTTGTAAGGAACAACCACGGCAGTTGCTGACCCAATCGCATCGTTGGCAGTTCCGTCTCCATTCGCATCCTGCCAGTTGCGGGAGAAGTTCGCGGTCTGGGTGCTGATCTGATTATACAGAGCCCCCTGATCGATTCCTGGGAGAATAAATGTCGCCCAGCCCAGGCCGTTCAGATTGCTCAGTGTGTCTGTCCCTGAAGACGTGGCTCGATTTGAGTCGACGACACCCGGTGGGAAAACCAGATGAGTATCGTGGTAGTTATGCAACGCCAACCCGATCTGCTTCAGGTTATTCTTGCACTGTGAGCGACGTGCTGCTTCGCGGGCCTGCTGAACCGCGGGAAGAAGCAATGCAATCAGAATCGCAATAATCGCGATCACGACCAGCAGTTCAATCAACGTAAAACCGAGATAACGAAATCTTTTTTGCCGTACAAATGTTCTCATAGAATCCTCCGCAAAGTCGACTCTGAAATAAAGGACACGAAAGAGAGATGAGCGCTGAGACAACCTAGAAACTATTTGGATGTCAATTCGAGATTGATGACGTTTGATCCCGCTTTGACTTCTTTTGTCAGTTCAGATTTGGTGTTGTACTTTGCTGGAATCGGATCTTTGAATCGCCCGCTTGGGTCCGGGGCGTCTTGAGGAGTTGAAACGGTAACTTTGTGAGTTCCGATCAGCGCTCCCGGAGTGGTTTCATTGTAATTCAGCGTGTAATTGCCGGATTCATCTGTTCGAGCAATCGAAGGCCGTCCACCAGTGGCAGATTGCAATTCGAACCCGACGTTGACATTCGGTAGGGGTTTCCCGTCCATTGTGACCAGGCCTGTCACGGTTCCGACTTCAGGGGTTTTCGCTCCTCCGCCACATCCCAGGGCGGAGATCAGACTCGTGAAGAGAATGAGTTGTTTTGCTATCTTGAACTGCGACATCTGACTACTGCTTCTCCAAAAAAAGCGGAAAAAGAAAACTCGCCAATGAACTAATTGCGTGGTCTACAATAACTTATCGGCATGTGTAAGTATATGTTGTTGTTGATATTTGTCGTTTGACTTCGGCTTGGATTTTTTTCACGTATTCCGTTGGGTTCGATCCTCTCTACTCGTAGGTGATGCCTTAATGAATTCTTCGCGATTAATTGTGGTTTCATTACAAGTTGTTGTGGGGATTGTCCTTGGGGCGTTAATTTTATCGTTTGCGACAAAGCGTGAAGTCGCTGAAGAAGATCGTCAGGTTTTTTCTGGAGGAATGTCGTATCCTGAGAGTGTGGTTAGGTTTACGCCTCAAGTTTTAGGCACGCCGCCTGTCGGTCTTCCTCAGGTGACAAATGTGCAGGTGATTGACGTCGACGGAGACGGGAAAAACGACATCCTTTGCTGCGATTCGCAGAGAAATTGTGTTTCGTACGTTTCCAATGCTTCTGGCGAATGGAAAGAAGTGATTCTGGTCGAGAACGTGATGGCACCGGCTCATGCAACGCTGGTGGACATCGACAAGGATGGGGATCTCGATCTGCTTGTGTCTGTCCTCGGGAATATCCTGCCTGACGACAACGTCATTGGTCGGGTGGAGCTCTATGAGAAAACCGACACCGGGTATGTCCGGCACGTCATTCTGGATGATGTCCGTCGTGTAGCTGATGTGCAGGCTGCTGACTTCGACGGAGATGGCGATCTCGATCTGAGTGTTGCGGTCTTCGGCTACAATCGCGGGGCCGTGTTATGGCTGGAAAACCTCGGCAATTTTCAGTTCCGCGATCATGAACTCCTGAACGCGCCAGGAACAATCCACGTTCCGGTTGGAGATTTCGACGGGGATGGCGATCTCGATATTGCTGCCATCGTGACGCAGGATGAAGAGGAGTTGTGGGGATTCGAAAATCTGGGAGGCGGGAAATTCAAGAAACGCCGCCTGTGGATGACCGTCAATTACGATTTGGGAAGTGCAGGTCTTGTTGCTGCTGACCTGGACGGAGACGGTGACCTCGATCTGGTTGTCCCTGCTGGTGATAACCTTGAAGACTTGGACGCGTACCCTCAGCCATACCATGGTTGCTACTGGTTCGAGAATCAGGGGGGATGGGACTTTAAGATGCACCGGATTGGGGATCTTGGAGGAACATACGCCGCTGGCGTCGGTGATCTCGATGGCGATGGAGATATGGATGTGGTTCTTGTCAGCATGGCGAATAACTGGAACAAAAAGGGAAACGCCAGTGTTGTCTGGCTGGAGAATGATGGTCAGCAAAACTTCAAAACGTGGCAAATCGCAAGTCAGCCAATTCATTTGGTGACAGTGGCGGTCGGTGATCTCAACGGAGATGGCAAACCGGATGTGGTCGCTGGAGGATTGAATCTTCGAAAACCGTTCCGGGACATCAGCCGTATCACAGCATGGTTCAATCAGGGGGCAAAATAATGAAACGTCTCTCTTTAGTCCTTTGGATTGTCATTGCCGTTGAACTGGTCGCCGTGGTTGGTCTGTATTTGAAGCCGCAAAAGCAACCGGCTCCAATTTTGCCTGACGTCGTTTTCGATGATCCGTTGATCGGGGATGAACTCGCCGATCTGGCCAAAAATACACAGTCAGGGAAGAGCGTTGACTGGCAATTGCTGGGGGATGCTCTGCTTGGGCAAGGATTTTATGGCGAAGCGGAGTTGGCTTACGCGAGAGCAGTGAAGCTTGATCCAAAGAATGCAGGGGCGACCTTCGGACTCGCTTACTGTCTGGATCGGACCGGCAGAGTGGCCGAGAGTATTCCCATCTATGAGCGCGCCGCAGAAATTGCCCCAGCTGGCGGTTCTCCCTTGGAGTCGCGAGATCATTGCTGGTATCAGGTTGGTAGAAATCTGTTGCGGCAGGAGAAGATTGAAGACGCAGAGAAGCTGTTCCGGAATGATTCCAACTATCCTTCTGCAGCTTATCAGTATGCAAAAATCCTCATTCGCTCCGGGCGTGCAGAACAGGCTCTGCCAGTGATTGATCGCGTATTGAAGTTCGTTCCTACATCACTGAAATTTCAGTCTCTTCGATTGCACGCCTGTGAAGAACTGGGGATGCAGAGAGAGGCCTACATTGCAGCCCAGAAGCTGGATCGTTCTGAGTACCAGATTCCAATCGACTTCAATTCTACCTACGTCGAAGCTTTGAATCGGCGGTATGGAATTCGAAATCAGGTTGTCGCGTGCGAGCAAATGTTGCAAGGTGGGAATCTCGCCGCTGTTGCCGAGCGACTCCGGGAATTATTGAAAACTCTTGAGCCAACGAACAGCATTCTGAAGTATCACCTTCGCAAGAGTCTGGTTCAGGTCGAATTCCAGCGAGGTAATGCTGATGCGATTCTGGAATCGATTGCGATTTTACGAGAGAACGGGGCTAATGATCCCGAGATGCTACAGATGGAAGGGGCTGCCTACTCCCTGAAAAAGGAGATGGACAAAGCAGCGGAATTGTGGCTGAAAGCGGCTCAAATGGCTCCCAATGTCCCCTTGCACGAAAAACTGGCCGAGTACTTCGGAGGAAAAGGGGACGAGAAGAAAGCTCGATACCATGCTGGGCAAGCAGCACTCTTGAAGACCAAGATCATGTTCTGGAATGACGACATGGAAGAAGCATATAAGGCCGTCTTCGCCGCGAAACAGCTGATTCCAGATGACCCCCAAGTTTGGTTCTATTCCGCGAGAATTGAACAATCGCAGAGCAATCGCGCCGTTGCCGTCGCGGATTACAAGCGTTGCCTGGAACTCGCCCCAAATCACGGCCGCGCACAGGCCGCCCTGGAGTTTCTGTTGAACTGATTTTCAGCTACGGACGTACTCAGAGATTCTGCAGTTGAACTACGCGGGCTTCCCGTCAGGGTGTCGCCCATTTAGGCACGATCGGAAGGGGAGAGTCACGAGAATTGGTGTCCATCAATTC
>JBEBTF010000058.1:0-20349 GCA_040393865.1 Planctomicrobium piriforme
ACCTGCAACCGAACCGGCTCCGGCTCCAGCAAAGGAAGCTGCACCAGCAACTGAACCAGCTCCAGCAAAGGAAGCAGCGCCAGCAACTGAAGCGGCCCCAGCGCCGGCAAAAGAGGCTGCACCTGCTGCGGAACCAGCTAAGGCTCCAGAAGCCGCACCAGCTGCACAATAACCGAGTGATGAAATCAGAGCTTCAAACGCTCATCACTTCCAGAAACGAACAGGCCGCCACCTCAATTGAGATGGCGGCCTGTTTCTATTTTAAACACACAACCGAGACCAGAACGGTCCCGCTGTGACTCTCTACATCACCCCGCGACGAAAGCAATTATTCCACGCATCCATTGTCTGGCGAGCCGCCGTCATGGAATCAGGCCACGGAAGTGCTTCCGCAGATGCATACCCCTGATAGCCAATCGACTCAAGCGCAGACGCCACGTCGTCGACATCAATGTGCCCGGCCCCGACTGGTCGACGGTTCGAATCGACGAAATGAACATGTCCGAGATGTCGTCCGGCACTTCTCAATGCCTCTGCCAGATCAATCTCTTCAATGTTCATGTGAAACAGATCGGCGAGAAGCACAACGTTTTCAATCCCACGCGACTCAATCAATGCGACCCCATCCGCCAACGTATTACAGAGATTCGTCTCGTACCGGTTCAGCGGTTCGTAGATCAATGGCACACCGAATTTTGCAGCCTGCTTTCCTAAACGCTGAAGCGATTCACCCAGAAGATCGAGTGTCTTTTCACGCCCCAACTTCTCCGTCCAGCGGCCTTGCATCGACCCGATGATCGCAGGCGCTTGCAGTGCACCAGCGAAATCGATCATTTCAGAAACAAATGCTTCTGCCTGTTGCCGGAGATCCGCCGAACAATCGGTCAGACTCAGCTTGTGCAGCACCATCCCCGCTCCGGTCCCTACGGCAGCAACTCCCATCCTGTTCTCAGAGAGCATCTGCTTCAGGTCCGTGATCGGCACCGCGCTGGGGCCAGGTAAAAACAGCTCAACAGCATTAAACCCCAGTTCTGCCGCGCTGCGAATGGACCCAGGAAGATCATCCCAAAAAACAAAAGGCCCTCCTTTTGCTTCCGGAACCAGACTGATCGTCACTGCTGATTTAATCACGGTTCGTTCCCGCTTCAATTTTGATCCTGCGTGAACAAAAAGAAGGACGCAGGCGAACGAATATGCCAATTCCTCCAATGTCCATTGACGTTTCGATATCATTCCATGTTGATATGAAAATCGCCAGACAATTTTCGGCTGGAGAGCCTTCAAGAGTCGAACTCAAAACCACCTTGTGCCAATTTCCCCAATCGTCTTTACTGGCACCCTAAATTAGGACAACCTATTCACGTCAATTTAAGCGATGCCGATTCAGGTCGCAGCAAAGACTTTCAAATTGAGGGGATTGGCTCAAAAACCTTGACAGATATAATTCCGTGATCACCTCAGATTTCGATTCAGGAGAACAAGCACCGCCGTCGAACAGTTCGATGGAGACATTGTCCAGGCAATATGCCCACAGAGAATCGCAAATACAGGGGACCTTCCGCCTCAACTCACCGATTTCCCCACAAGAGCAAAACCAGATATTCGTTGGTCCTCTTCCCCGTGACCTGATGGCCGATCCCAGATTGACGGCGAATGACTTCAAGAATTCGTCGTTCGTCTGAAACCCGATCATTAAGCATATCAACCTGAACAGTGCCCTGAATTCAATCGAAGCCAAACAACAGAACGAGTCTGCATTCGTAGATTTGCTGTTCCAACACGATTCCAAGGTTGTATGAGTAATTCACTGCGAGGACAGTTCCTGGTTGCCAGTTGTCACTTGCGCGACCCAAATTTCTTCAAATCTGCCGTCCTGATCGTTGAGCACGGGGCAGATGGAGCAATGGGGCTCGTGGTGAATCAACCGACGAACACCACGGTATCACATGCACTCAAAGGGCATATCGAGCTCCCCAAGACACGTGATCTCGTTTACTGCGGGGGCCCTGTCGAACCAGCTGCGCTGTTTGTCATCCACAACTGCGCCAAACTCGACCCAGATGAATCCCCGATTATCCCCGGTGTGTACATGGGGAGTAGTGCGGAGGTCTTTGAAGACATCGTCAGTCCGAATACTCAAAAGCCGTGTGCATCGAAGTATCGAATTTATTGCGGCTGCTCAGGCTGGGAACCAGGACAACTCGAAGACGAAATTTCTCGTGGTGACTGGGTGACCGTCCCGGCGAGGTCTGATTATGTCTACCACCAAAATCCGTATGCCGTCTGGGACGAACTGATCGCCCAATCCCAAAAGTCGCGTCGACTCTTCAATATTCGCTGCGATCACCCGGATTGGAACTGACCAAATTTCTCTGAAGGTCAACAGCGACTCTTCATCCTACTGGTCCATGGAAGCGAGACCAGCCTCTTCCTGTTTTGTCATGCGGTACAAAGAAACACCAATGCTGGTGACGATCGTCGCAGGCATCGTCAGCATAAAGAAAATGCTGTACATGTAAGCGCGAGGTCGGGCAGCAACAGCCGGATCAGTCGAATCCTCGTGAGCAATCTTGCACATCGGGCAGGCATGTGCTGGCTGGGCAGAGAGCGCAACCCCGAAACCTGCAATCACCATGCAGAGAATCATCAGTGTTCGTTGCATCTCAAACTCCAGGCTAAGTTCCAATCGACTCCGCAGGTGCAATCCACAAGCGATCCAATACTGGGATCACTTATTTCGATGTCGAACATCTCTGCCGACATCGAGACATTGGTTACATCCAGTACAGCATAAAGTAAATCACAACTCCAGTCACAGAGACATAGAGCCAGACTGGGAATGTGACTTTCGCCCAACGGTGATGGACTCGCCGCTCGTGCCCTAATGCCGCCAACTGTTCTGGAGTGGCATTATCAGGGTAGGCCTTCAGGCCATTTCGAATTGTAATGATGGCCAGCACTGGAACCATGGCCGCCAGAATGACGTGAGAGATCAGAATGGAAAAATAAACAGGACGTATGATCCCTGTTCCATTGAATGGTCGCCCCCGAAGGCCTGCATAGTGATGCAAGGCCCAGTGTGAGGTCAGGTAGCAGACAAGGAAGACGATCGACACCAGAAACGCGGTCAACATCAACCGTTTGTGGAGACGAAACTTTCCGGCCTTGGCAGCGAAGAAGCCCATCAACAACAGCAGCGTTGAGAAGCTGTTCAACATGGCGTTCGTTGCTGGCAATCGCTTCGCCCATTCCGGCAGCTTATCCAATGGGTTCTCTTTCTGGACGACAGCATTCCCTTCGGCATCCAGAGTTGCTGGACGATATTTTACCGGCGTCTGAATTTGCCCTTTGAGCACCTTCTTCAGAACCTCGACTTCGAACGCTGCTCCGCTGTCGTAGCGTCCCTGAATTACACCATCTTTATCGACATGCACCAGTTGGTTGGTATGGGCGAACTCCATCCCCGGGAGCTTCTTCGTTCCGACATTTTCCCATGCCGCCACTTTGAAGCCTTTACGAATCAGGTTCCAGACCTGTGCAGGTTCACCTGTGCAAAACAACCAACGATCTTTGGTTGCATTCCATGTGTCGGAGAACTCTTTCATCAACGGAACGGTATCGTGTTCCGGATCGACAGTGATGGTTACGAAACGAACAGGCACATCTGCCAGTTCCTGATTCAGTTCCATAATTTTCCGACTCATCATCGGGCAGTGAGTCACACATCGGGCGAACACAAAATTCGCAACCCATGGTGTTCCCAGAAGAGACTCGCGAGTGACCGGATCTCCCCATTGGTCGACAAGCTGAAACTCACCAACGTGCTTGGCGTCCCAGACAATGGGAGCCTCATCTGGCGAAAGTTGTACGAACGGAGGGACATCGTCACCCGGTTCGATCACAACAGCCGCAGCAGGCACATTTGCCTCATCTGCAGCGACCAGGTCGACAGTCATCATCACCATGCCGAACATGAGCGCGACAAGCATCGCAGTTGAACGCCTAAGCCTCATTCGATCAAACATAATGACACACAATATTGAGTTCAAAATTCAGCCGCGAACATCAGCTAACTCTGCAGTCAGAGCATTTCGTCATAGAGACGCTGAGTTCATGGCAATTATTACAGCTGGACCGATGCCATCAGAGCAAATCTAGAAAATGCTGTGAGATTCCGGTTGCTGGATCCAGCTAATCTCCATCCGTCCGGAAGGAGTCGCTTTCCTCACGAAAGGCCCTGCTGTGCGGCCACTCGATAGTCCGAACAGTTCTAGACCGGTCGATCACGTCGCGTAATCCACACGTCGATGGCCAGCAACGCCAGTGCAAACACAGTCGTCACCAGCAAACAGACCCAAAACGGAGGAAAGTTTGCGAGTGCCGCCTGATCTGTTGTCAAAACGCGTCGCAAACCTGCCACACCATAAGTCAGTGGATTTAACTTAATCAGCCATGTCATCCAGACACTGCCAGTACCCGGGAAGAACGCGCCTGACAACAGCCACATTGGCAACAGGACCAGACTCATCACACCGTGATACCCCTGCACGGAATCAATCTTCCAGGCGAAGAAATACCCCAATGCAGTCAACCCCAGCGAAATCAGAGCAAGAAACAATGCAGCCCCGAACAATGTCACAGGATTAAACGACATCGCCATTGCGGGGGCGAGTCCAACAAACTGCAACAGCGGCGCGACAATAATGAACAGAAACGCCTGCAGCAGTGCGAGAAATGTTCCTCCCAGCACCTTCCCCATTACGATCGACGACCGCGGAACAGGAGCAACGAGGACGCCTTGCAGAAAGCCTTCATTCCGATCTTGAATGACCGAGATGGACGAAAAGATCGAGGTAAACAGGACGATCAGGACCGCGATTCCCGGCAGAAAGTATTCCTGAAACGAGACACCAGTTTGGGAGTCACCACCACCAAACTGAAAGGACCCGGACAACCCGGCACCAAACAGAATCCAAAAGAGAATTGGTTGGCCGATCGCTCCCATAACTCGCGAGCGCTGCCGAAGAAACCGAACGACCTCTCGCACGGCGAGCGTCCATGACGCCCAAAGCCATGCGTTTTTCGGTTGAATGGCGGATGCTTGTGACTGGTTCATAACGAAACAATATTTTCAAAAGTGATTCGAAGTCTCTGCAATCCGAAAACAGGTTCGAACAGCCAGTCCACCCTGCAATCAGTTCCAGATCTGCTCTGAAGCATTTCCAGAAATCACGCAGCGTACCCGGCACGCGGGATTCAGTTTTTCTTCAATCGAGAAGACTGCTGCGCGGCCACATGATAGCCCCAACCGGTCTAGTGCTTCTTCTTTTTCTTCTTTGAATCAGGGTCTGTTTCAACAGAAATCAATCCACGTCCAGTCAGCTTGATAAAGACGTCTTCCAGCGTTGGCTTTCCGACAGTCAGCGAACGAAACTCACCGGGGAAGGCAGTGGCAATTTCTGTCAGCAACTCGTGACCACGTTCCCGCTCAACCCGAATTGCGGCGCCGACTCGCTGGCAATGAACACCAAATCTCTGTTCAAGAGCCTTGGCAAAGGCATCCGGTTGATCGGCATTGATCGTGACACTGTCTCCTCCGACCATTTCGCGCAACTCGTCAGGGCGCCCCAGGGCAATCAACTTCCCTTGATCGAGAATGGCCAATCGGCTGCAGCGTTCTGCTTCTTCCATCAGGTGGGTCGTCACAAGAATCGTCACCCCAAAATCGCGTTGCAGCGTTTCGAGAATCTTCCACAACTCATGGCGAGCCCCGGGATCGAGTCCGGTACTCGGTTCATCCAGCAACAGAATTTTGGGAGCATGCAACAGGCATTTTGCAATCTCAACGCGGCGTTTCAAACCACCGGAGAGACGTTCTGCAAAATCCCCTGCCCGTTCAGCAACTCCAAGCTGTTCAAGCACGACATCGCAGCGGTCTTTCAAGGCCTTTCCGGAGAGTCCGTACAAGTGTCCCTGATGAATCAGGTTCTCCCGGACAGTCAACTTGATATCCAGACTTGGCGCCTGAAACGTGACACCAATCAGGCGACGAACAGCGTCTGGATTACGCACGAGATCCAGACCGCCAAGTTCAACTCGCCCTTTCTGCAACGGCATCAGAGTCGAAAGGATGCGAAAAAGTGTTGTCTTGCCGCTTCCGTTCGGGCCAAGCAATCCAAAGATATCGCCTTGAGGAACGTCGAAACTGACTCCGGCAAGAGCTTGACGCTCGCCATAACGGTGTTCGACCTGATCAATGACAACGGCTGGCATAAGGATTCAGACTGATTCTTTGAAGGGAGAGACAGCTGCGTATTGCGGTGTCGATTTCATGAATCGACTGACTACGAAACGGGCTTTTACAACAAACTATACCAGAAGCGACTCTTCGTGTCCGCCACGCCCTTTGACCATTGATCAAGAACGGCTCTCAATTCTTCACCCTTACTCAATCTGAGCGAAACGACCGCAGATACTACTTGGCTGGAGCATGGTCCGCTTCGGGTGTGGCAGCGGAAGTTGCTGATGTGGACTCACTGCCAGTCTCTGTCCGGTGCTCAGCGGCAAGACGAGCCTGAGGAGTATCATCCACATAATACTGCATCGCAATATCCGGAGCCAAACCGATCACCAGTCCCACTGCGAGGATCGATGTTGGCGACAGGATAATGTACTTCCACTTGCCTTCGAATTTCAGATGCATGAAATAGGTCATCACAAACAAGGCTTTGGCAAAGGCAACCGCCAGCACCAGTGTGACAAGCACCACCGAGGGTAAATGGATGAGATCAAATGCAACTGACAAAATCGTGCATGCACACAACGCCATGAAGATCATGAAGTAATTGACGTTCGGATGACCTTCGACATGCGATTGTGATGAATTGTGCATGCTTCGAACTCTCCAGAGCAATTTTCGAAATTGAGTGGCATTGATGTCACTCGGGGTTCAGCCTTGATTCTGACAGGAAGGCTGCTGCGTGGCCACTTGATCGACCGGACCTGTCTAAAGACCAATGAGTCACACTCACTCGTCGCGTCAATCACCAACAAGTGCAGAACCTGGTTCCAAATCAGAACGCGTGAGACAGCACACTCCGACGAAACTCGCCCACGCGATCGATCTGATTTCCAGCCCTAAATATTCCCGGGGAGGATGTACAACAACGGGAACAGAAAGATCCAGACAAGGTCCACAAAGTGCCAGTACAGTCCACTGTTCTCAACATAATTCGACCAGCGTTCATTCAGTCGCGATCCTTGCAGCAGGACAACAACGAACAGAATGATGCCGACAATCACGTGGATCGCATGAAAGCCTGTCATCAGGAAGTAAGTGGAGGCAAACAGATTTCCGTAAACAATCGGCTGTCGAACTTCGAGAGAACCGAGCTGGTCACGGTATCGGTACTTCGCCGCAGTGACACTCTTTGCGTCGATGATCTCCCAGGTGCTTCCTTCACCCCGGAATGCATCTTGTCCCGGCTTGAGATCAGGGATTGCGAGAACGGAAGCAATGGTTTCCTCTTTATGATCCCCTTGCTTTGCAGCCCCTTTTGAACTGGTGTGTCCGTTCTTGTGTTCACCGGAGTGAGCAAGCTCTGCCTGTGAAATGAGGACCCCGGTTCGCTCCGTTCCACCAATTGTGAAGACGCCTGAATGTCGCAGTTCAAACAGCTTGGCTTC
Organism: Planctomicrobium piriforme; assembly: GCA_040393865.1. Lineage (GTDB taxonomy): Bacteria > Planctomycetota > Planctomycetia > Planctomycetales > Planctomycetaceae > Planctomicrobium > Planctomicrobium piriforme_A. Next base: position 7,687 of record JBEBTF010000058.1, read on the forward strand.
CGCCGCAGGCAATGTCAGATTGTTTTTGGAAACATCGTCACGAAATTGGGTATACGCCTCATAGAGGCCTAACCAGTTTTGGAGAGACTCCTTTCGGGGAGATTCTTCCAATGTGCCCAGTTCTTCCTGCAATTTCGCCTGTTTTTCGTGCGGCAGTTCTGTCCCAGGGATCAGCTTATCGAGTTCACGATCGGACTGTTTGAGCCAGTCATCTCGCAACATCTGCACCGATCGCAGAGAAGATTCTGGAATCTGACCTGGCAGAATCCGGTGCTGAAACTTTCCGTAATATTCAACACCTTTGATCCCCAGAAAGAAGATCGCACAGATAAACGTCAGGGCCAGAAAGTTCCACGCTCTTTGATACTTGCCTGCAGCCATCGCCTCATGGGCAACGACCACAAAGTAGCTGGACGTCAGCAGGACAAACGTGTTCAACGCTCCCGCCCAGATTTTGATATGAGTCACATTTGAATCAGTTGGCCACCCCGGCGACCCGAAGTACAGCACAATATAGGCACCGATAAACGCCGTAAAAAACATGATCTCGGTGCCCAGAAACAGCCACAAGCCAAGCTTCCCATTAGGAATGGGAAGCCCCATTTTCAGGGCCGGAGTGTGCTGACTGGAGCTGTGCGACATCCTGTAATGTTCCCTAACGGCGTTATCAATTAAATAGTTTTTCCAGAAGAACATTCTGAAAAGAACTCTGCTGAAAAAACGGCAAGTCTCAGTTCATCAGGCGAAGGTGGTCGAGAATCAGGGCGAGCATCACAACCGGGAGATACACCAGTGAAATCCAGAGTAACCGGCGAGCGTCTCGTCGAGACTCTGTTCTCTGAAACTGGACCGCCATCCAGGCATACATAATCCCCAGAATGATTGCGACAACACCATAAACATCACTGCACAATCCCCAATGGGCTGGCAACAGACTGATGGGCAGCAACACAACGGCATACGCAGACGAAATCGCCCCGGTGATCCCCGGCCGTCCATTGGCAGGCAACATTTTCAGGCCGGCCATTTCATATTGATCTCGATAAAGCCAGGCAATCGCCAGAAAGTGTGGAAACTGCCAGACGAACATGATCGCAAACAAGCTGAACGCACCGGCATCCAACGGAGCCCCGGAAGCCGCCCACCCCAAAACTGGTGGCAATGCACCCGGGACCGCTCCGACAACGGTACCCAACGATGTATGGCGTTTCAGAGGTGTGTAACAGACGGAATAAAGCAGGATCGTTGCCAATGTCAGCCAGGCTGTCATTGGGTTCACAACGAAATACAGATAAACCACCGAAACAACGGCACATGTCAGAGCGAATAGTGTTACTTCGAGAACCGACAGTCTGCCGGAGGCCAAAGGCCGATCCTTTGTTCGTGGCATTCGCGCATCGGTCTTTCGTTCAATGATCTGATTGAACGAACTCGAAGCGACAACCGCCAGCAGAATTCCGATGCAGGCATGCACCAGCGGAAGTGTCTGCCAGTCCCCGCGCAGCCCCAGCACGTAACCAACAGATGTCGCCAGCAACACCATCAAACCGATACGAGGCTTGGCAAGCAATTTATATGCGGCCAGCCGACCGGTTTGCGGTACAGCCAGTTCAAACTCGTTGGAAACAGAGTCGTCTGCAGTCGATGAATGCGGAATTGAAGGAGCCAGGCTGTTCATGAACGGCCTCCACTGGTCGCCCCACGCAACTCAGATGAAGCGGCAGCCGCAGATGCGGATTCCGATGAGACAGCGGCGAGTCGATAAACTTTTAACACGTTAACCACAGCAACCATAAGGATGACGGCTCCCCAGACCATATGAAGTGTTCGCAGCGACACCGCCTGAATCGAATCGGCAACTGCGACGTACCCCATTGCGGGAAAACCATATTTCAATACCCAGGTTTTCAATCCAAAAAGAACCTGAGTCAGGGCAACCAGCAGCAACACGACTGCTGATCGTCTCAACCAAGGGCTTTTCTGCCGAAACGCGATGACCGTATTGACGATGATCGCAATCAAGGCGACAAACCCTAATCCGAGGTGCTCATGCAGACCAGTCCCCTGATGGCGGATCAAACTGCCATAGAGATACTGAACCAGAATCAGCACAACACAAACGATGCTTGACCGTTTGAGAATTCTCAGGGAAACCATGGTCGTGGATTCTGACGCCAGTTGCCATTGCGGATTGGTTACGGCAACCATCGTTCCCATCAACGAGAAAACGATTGAAGCAAAAATTCCATGCAACATGGCGAGTCCGCGGTCATCTAACTGAACACGGAAACCTCCCAGAAGGCCCTGACAGATCACCCCGAGAAGGATTCCAATTGCCAGACGACGAACCCAGCGGCGGTTTTCGATAAAAAAAGCGGCGACGACGAGCAGAATCGACCACATCCCGACAACCATTCCGGCTAATCGATGGCCATGCTCCAGAAACTTATCCCAGTTTCTGGCAAAGTCTTGCAGCCAAGGGTAGGTCACCATGAAATAGCCGTCACTGGTCGGCCAGTCGGTAAACGCCATTCCAGCGTTCTTCGAAGTCGTCAATGCCCCGAACACCAGCGTCACCAGCGCCAGCACGACTTCCGTGATTGCGAGGTAATAAAAGGTTCGGGAAGGTTTTACCTGATTACTCATCGATTTGTTGTCGTTTCCCCAAGGCAAAGTGCGCCTTGGCGACTAAAGGTTCGAGCGGGATGCTCGGCAATATGCAGGTGGGCAGATTCAATTCGGAACGGCAAAGTCAGTCACTGTCCAAGTCAACCATGATCCACCCACGGAAATTTGGCGAAAACAGCGAGACTTCAACTCTTCTTGCGGACAGGAGGCTCCCATTGTGGCCAATAGTCTTCCGCACGATCAGGGTGGGAATACTCATAAGGACCACGATAGCAGACGGCGGGAATATCGAAGTTTCCATGGCCCGGGGGAGATGGAGTCATCCACTCCAACCCATTCGCATGCCATGGATTTCGGCCGACTTCTTCTTTCGAGAACCAGCTGAACACAAAGTTGAAGATCAGAATAAATTGAGCGAAGCCCATCACCATCGCACAAACCGTCATGAACTGGTTCATCGGCAACAGGTGCTCAAGATATGGGTACAGGAACGGGTCGGCATAGCGTCGCGGCATCCCTGCAACTCCGAGCAGGTGCATCGGAAAGAAGGTGCCGTTAAACCCGATGAAGGTCAGGAGGAAGTGCAGTTTTCCCCAAGTCTCGTTCATCTTCCGGCCAAACATTTTGGGATACCAGAAGTGAATCGCTGCGAAGACGCCAAACAGAGTTGCTCCAAACAACACATAGTGGAAGTGAGCAACAATGAAGTAAGTATCGTGGAAATACACATCCACTGGCACTGCAGCCATGAAGATGCCAGAGAGTCCCCCGACAATAAACATCGAAACAAACGCAATACAGTTCAGGAAGACCGTATTGAACTCAGGGCGTCCTCCCCAGATTGTTCCAATCCAGTTGAAGACCTTCACGCCTGATGGCAATGCAATCATGACGGTCGAAATCATGAACGTCATTCCGATGAACGGGTTCATCCCCGAGGTAAACATGTGGTGTCCCCACACGATGAACCCGAGCCCAGCAATCGCCGCCATCGAATAAACCATCGGCTTATAACCGAAGATCGGCTTACGGCACATGCAGGCGAGCATATCCGAAACCATCCCCATCGCCGGCAACAACATGATGTAAACGGCAGGGTGAGAATAGAACCAGAACAGGTGTTGCCATAACAATGGCTGACCGCCGCCAAGTGTCGGATCAGCATTATTAACGACGAGATCCGCTGGCTTGAAGAAGCAGGTGCCAAAAGTTCGATCGGCGAGCAGCATGAACCCTGCGGCAGTCAGCACAGGCAAGGCAAATGCCTGCAGAATTGCAGTGATAAACATCGACCAGATCGTCAACGGCATGCGGAAGAGTGTCATCCCCGGCGCCCGCATGTTGATAATCGTTGTCATGTAATTGATTGAGCCCATCATCGACGAGAAACCGACGAAGGTAACAGCAAGCAACCACCAGAACTGAGCCGCTTCCGAGCCTGGAGCCGCTTGCGGAAGAGCAGACAGCACCGGGTAAGAAGTCCAACCTTGAGCTGCCCCGGCATTCAATCCGCCGTGCACACCTGAGGCTTCTCCTCCAAGACCTGTTGCCAGGGCAAAACAGACAATTGCTGGCCACATGAACCAATAGCTCAAGGCATTCAGCAGCGGGAATGCCATATCATCTGCACCAATCATCAACGGAATCAAAAAGTTTCCGAATGCACCAGCCAGCACAGGAATGATCACCAGAAAAATCATGATCGATGCATGCATGGTGAACAGCATCGTGTAGAACTCAGGCGTAATCTGTCCGCCCATCTCGATGTTCTTGGCGACAAGCTGACCAAAGATTGGCATTTGCTCCCACGGAAATGCCAGTTGCCAGCGAATCGCCAGAGCCAGAGCGCCCCCGACCATCATCATGAACATCGTTGTCAGCAAGAACTGAATTCCGATGATCTTGTGATCGGTCGAAAACTTGTAGACCTGCTTGAGCAACGCCAGATGGTCATCCCCGTGGGCAGGATGAGCACCGTCATTGGCGGCGGCAGTCGGAGGCAGGACAACGGAACTCACCTTGGAACTCCCAATCAATCGGTTGGCGATTACTCTGCATTCGCCAGTTGGCGATGTTTCGCTCCAACCGTCGAGTTGAAATCATTCATATCTGTCAGCAGCCGCAACCTGCGATCAACTGACCCACGCTGGTTTACGACACTCACTCAGAAACAACGGTCGCCTGTTCTTTGACACCGTCGTAATTCTGCTGACGTTGCAACTCTTTCAGATATGCCAGAAAGTCTTCTTCGGACTGAACGACAAGTCTTGCATTCATTTTGTAATGCCCCCACCCACACAGCTCAGCACACAATAATTGATGCTGATTCGGGTGATCGGCTTCAAACCAGACAGGAATAATAATCCCTGGAACGGCATCCTGTTTCACTCGCAAATCCGGAATGAAGAGCGAGTGCTGTACATCCTGAGATCTCAGATTCACCATCACAGGGGACCCTGCGGGAATCCGTAAATCGTTGACCGCATACAAATCGGTCGGTTGCGGTTGCTGCTGCAAGGTCAACAGGTTGCCATTGGCATCAAAACCGGGATAGCGAATGCGCCATTCAAACTGTCTGGCGGTAACTTCTGCAATCGCGAGACTGTCTCGCTCAGAGCGTTTCTGGCCCAGTCGCGTCAACACAGATTCCATTCGTTTCTTTGGAAAGGAATCTGTTACACGATATTCAGCCCAGACATCTAACTGGTACAAGGCAATAAACAACAGCACAACCGCAGGCACAACGCTCCACAGAACTTCGAGTTCATGGCGTCCATGCGAGTACCAGGCTCGTTTTTCTGAACCGGCTTCAGTTCGTCGCGCTCCCTGAAAGAGCACGTATCCCAACCCCACCTGCGTTCCGATGAAAACAACCGTAGTGATCCAGAGAATCACATAAAACAAGTGATCGATTCGTCGACCGAGCGGATTGGGGGATTCAATATGAAACCACCATCCCTGTGACGGCGCAATCAAGCAGATTGCCACTGCCAGAATGGGCCAGATCATGAAGAATACACACCAGAACCACTTCACTTGTTGAACCCCGATTTCGGACTTGCGATGGCCAATGGTTTGAAGTGATTGAAGTCATCCAGGAAAAGCACCACGCCTCCACTCGGACACTTCTACGAAAATCAGTTGGTCGCAACATCCTTGGGGATATTGGCCGAGGTTGTCGCCTGTTTCAATCCGTCACCTGCCTCAGGTGCATCAAATCGAACACTATACAGGAAGTTCACGATATCCCAGATATCCTGATCCTTTAATTTGGTTCCAAACGCCGGCATTGGCGTTCCTTTAATCCCGGCGTGAATTCGAGCGTACAAATCAATCGGTCGACGACCTCCCCGATAGATCCCGGTATGCAGATTTCGCGGCGGATTTGGATTCCCCCAAGTGTCATACAGACCTGGCTTTGGATTGTCTTTCCCAGTCTCAAGATCTTTTGTGATAGCAAACTGCTGCGGTCCATCACCAAAACCGGCTTCACCGTGACAGGCAAAACAGTTCAGATCCGCAGACAAATACCATTTTCGACCACGTTCAACAGAAGCAGGGTCATTCCCCACCCACTTCTCCTGCGGGACAACCAGAGCCGATGGTGACTGAGCACTTTGCCAGCGAGAGACCATCATGTTGATTGCGTTATCGAACTCATACAACAGTTCCTCGGGATCGTTGGCGAGCTCGTAGAACTCTTTGGCAATCTTGTCGTACGTTTCGTAGTCTTCAGCCCCAGACTGCTTCTCTTTCAGGCCTGCCTCGACTCGTTCTGCAACGGCGACCTTGGAATAGTCGGTCATCAGGTATTTGACCAGTTGATACTCAGCCTCACCTCGCATCGACAACCAGAGCACATACTCGACGACCGAGTTCATTTCCTCTGGAGACAGCAACTTGAAGGACGGCATGTACGTTCCAGGCATGCCCTCATGAATGATCCGCTTGAGATCATCACGGCTGGCACGTTCAGAAGCCTGAGTCAACGTGTATTTGAAGATCCCTTTGCGATAATCGCGCGGTCGCGGATTGAGATACTGGGCCGTTGGACCAGCTCCATCGCCTGACATCCCATGGCAATGTTGACAGTGCTCGGCATAGAGATGCCGCCCACGGACCAGAACCTGCCCTGGCCCGATCAGAGCTTTTGCCCCAACGACGGGCAACGTCCCTAGCTTGTTTTCAAACGTTGCGGTTTGAGTCGTTGCATCCCATTCGGAAATCCAGGCGCTTTCTTTGCCTGCGAGATCGCCAGTAATCCAGATTACTTCGGTACCAGGAGTAATCTCTGGATAATCTTCAGGCAGCGTGAAGACGACTTTGGTTTTCCCGGTCTCATTCGAGGCCAGTTCCACCACGCCTTCTGCGAGGTTCGCATTCAACTTCAACTTGTCCCAGACGACCACATCGGAAACATCGCCGAAATAGTTGTCCAGAACTTTGTTGACGTATTCCTGCGCAAACCCTTCGAGGTCATGAAAATCCGCACGATGCGAGAACTCCGGCTTTTTACAACCGGGGAGCAGCATCAACATCGCGACAATGAAAACAGACGTTCTCACCAGACAATCTCAACTTTTCAAGTAGTTGCATCTCAATGAGATGCGAAACGGAGTCACTCAGGACATTTCCGGCCAGTGATGATCGGAATCAGGATTCGTCGCCACCTTCTTCAGTTGTGGCTGGCGTTTCCGGCCCGACGTGAATTTTGATGTCTTCTGCTGTCTGTACCTTGGTCGGCGTCCGAGACGATTCGACTCGGCACCCGGCCAACGCACCGAAAAACAGGCTTGCGACTGTGAGCACAAGCAACACCACGACCGCATCAGTCATACGGAAACGGACCACCCTCAACAGTGACGCCGACATATGCCTAATGCTTTCTCTACCACCAGTTTCAAACAAAAGTAGACCAGACCGTTTTGGCCAGCCTGGACCGCGACACGAAGCTACCCGCTCAATCAATTCACCAAGTCTGCCCGAGCAACTTCGCAGCGGAGACCTCGATAATTTTTTCCGTGGCCCCGTTCTCCGGGACCTCAATCACAAGTTGATTTGCAATTCGTCCCAGTTTTTCATGCCAGACAATAAACTGATGCTGTCCGGCAGGAACTCCTGTGATTTCAAATGTTCCATCAGGTTTTGAAATCGCCACCCAAGGATGATCCAGCGGCAGAATCCAGTCTCCCAACCACTTATGAGAGGTCGAAGCAACCCACACAGGATTCCGCTCCGAAAACGGGAAACCCGCCTTCAGAACCTCTTCTTTTCCAACCGGAACGTTTAACAGAACCTTATTGGCGACGCCTGCCCCTCTGAGCTTGGGAGTCAACACGTCGTTATTCACAAATTTTAAGGGCTGTCCAACTCTGACCGCCGAACATCGTGGTTCAAACCGACCGTCTTTCAGTGTCACCTGTAAAGGCTCCGACGGTGCAGCAGGAACATCTGAGTTGGGAACTCGTGCGAGATACACGTAGACATTGGCCAGCCCCCCATCCTGACTGACCAGTGTGGACTGATCCTCAATTTTTCCCGATGGGTGCCGTGCCCCTCTAAGCTGCTTGCCCCCTTGAGCCAGTGTTTCCAGCTGACTCTTTGTCCCGGTCACAACGACGCGCCCTTTGAGCGTTCCGAAAGTTGTCACTTTCTCGTCCGATGCTTCAGGAGCTTCGACTTCCGTGGAAGGAGCCTCATCATACAAAAGACGAACAGAGACAGGTGCCGAGGCTCCGCCACCGATTCCCTGTCTGCGCGGACTTTCCCCGCAGCCTGCTGAAACCAGCACGCTCAGGCAAACAGACAATATCAAACCGCTTTTCATACAGACGACAGAGCGTTTTTGGTGAGGTTGATCGGACATCCAAGCTGACTGATATCAAATCCTTATGGCGGGAAGACGAAGGTGATTTCAGTCAATCAATCTGGCGGGGATAAGACAAGCGGCCTTAAAACAGGCCATCAGACATCATTGGTAATATCGTACGGTTTAGGGATTGTACAGGAAGATTGCATCGACCGTCGCTTGTGTCAGGCCAAAATTCTCGCCATTGAACACCGACACCCAAACATTTTTCCCCAACCGAGAAAGTCGGAACAGCCGAAATTGTTTCTGTTCTCAACAGCAAGAGACAGGTTTTCCTCCCAAACCATCCACTCCAGAAGAAACACAACCCATTTCAAAAGAAGACATTACAGCACGTCGCCTGCAATCATAGAGGCATCAACATCAGTCACCACGACAACAAGACTCTTGGGACGCTGCAAACAGTCTCCCAAAGAAATTGCGACTTCCGAATAACAGGACGCCGTTCCCAGACCTGATAGTCAATTCGCTCTATCGCGCGGAGAATCATCAGCCCTCCTCGCACGAAGAGGTCGATATCGAACTTGAGTCGGCCAGGCATTTTCCCAACCAGAGGCTGCCCTGCCAGCAGAAACCCACGCGCTCGCTCGACCTCAAATCGCAACAATGCCCGAAATTCAGGAGTTGATCGCCGCAGTTCCATCATGCGATCCGAAACTCCAAACTGATCGCGATCCTCTTTGGGCAGATAAATCCGGCCGATCTCATAATCTCGGGCGACATCTTGCCAAAAATTGGCGAGTTGAAGGCCGGTGCAAATTCGATCCGAGAGCACAGCATTTTCGCGGTTCAGCCGATCACACAACGCCAAAACAATTCGTCCCACTGGGTTTGCGCTGCGACGGCAATAATCTTCCAGCTGAACAAAGGTTTCGTAGCGGGTGACAGACTGATCCTGAACAAACGCTGAAATCAGGTCATCAAACAACGATTTCTGCAGCCCAAAGTGGCGAATCGTGGGCAACAATGCCACAAAAACGGGATGAGAAACCTCCCCCTGATAGCAACGATCCAGCTCCAACTGCCACCAGTCCAGCAGTGCGCGCCCTTGAGCGACACTCCCGGATTCATCGCCCAAGTCGTCCGCCCAGCGACAGAATGCGTAGACATTATAGAAGTGCTGACGCAACCGCTTTGGCAGTAGTAACGTTACGACAGGGAAATTCTCGTACTGCGTTGTCGCCAGCTTACGGCAGTATGCCTCTGCATCAGACAGATCAATCCGAGACCACCCCCGACCAGGGCCCCAAGTCTTCAGATCTTCAATAACAAGACTGCTGCCCATGGAGTGATCACCCGGCAAGCATTAGAGAAATGTCACCCCACTGTGACTCAACAAAAACTGTGACTCAACAAAAATGAAGTGCCGGTCCTGCGATTGCAGTACCCGACACTTCATTAAGTCAACATCTCGGGGTCGACTCGCCATAGCGAACAACCGCACCGAGGCTCCACTATGTCTTGATTCCAGCTCGTTTCAGGCGGCGAGCCTTTGAGCTGGCTGGACGTTTACCGTGATTTGCTTTTTTCAGACGACGTTGTGTTTTGGCCATGACTACCTCAATGATTTTATTGTCTCCGGCAGGGACATGGCCGGACAACCTCATGTTTCAATGGAGCCGAATAGTGTATCGGCCAAAAGTCGACTGGGGAAGCGACTTTTGAAAAACTGTTCCAGTCGTCAGCAAAATAGCGACAGACTTTTCCGCAACTTCTGATTTCCCTTTGGATGTCCGGACATTCAGAGTTGCGTCATTGTGGGCCAATCAAGATGATCATTTGGTTTATAAACCAAAAGCGCCGTTGCAGTTGCCTGCTCGGCGTCCATGTCGAACCAGTCGCGACACAGAATCATGTTCCCGATCATATTCTCTGTGCACACCTCCTGATTCTGACCGGAAGTGCTCGAACCTAGCGTGGAGGAGACTCGTCCTTCCTGCACACGCCACTTTCCGTTGTCTCGATGCACTGGATTCACAACTTATTCAACGCCGTTTGAGAACATCCAGAAGAACCATGTCCACTGAAGTCGCATTCCAAACCAACATCGGCACCGGCCCATCACACACCTACGGAATTCAGGAAGTGCTGACGGCCTGCCCTGCATCCGGGCAGTTGTTGGACATTCAGTACGACTGGAACAAGGTTCAGGTTCCCAAATCACTGCGGGAATTTGAGAGTCGCTGGAGCCAACGATCAAATCCCCTGAATTTCAGCGGAGTCTGGCGATTCCGTGAACTGCTGCCATTCGCACCGGACAACCAGATTGTCACCATCGGAGAAGGTCAAACGATTCTCCAGAACTCAGCTCATGTCGCCAAATATGTCGGCATGAACGCTGGAGGGCTGTTTCTGCAATACGAAGGTCTGAACCCATCAGGCTCCTTCAAAGACAACGGAATGACCGCGGCAACAACCCACGCCAGAATGGTGGGAGCCAAAATTGCAGCCTGTGCCTCCACTGGAAACACCAGCGCTTCACTCGCGATCTATGCAGGAACCACCGGGTTGCTTCGCGTGATCGTCTTTGTTGGCAGCGGAAAAATCGCTTATGGGAAGTTGTCCCAGGCACTCGACTATGGAGCAACCACGCTGCAGATCGAAGGGGATTTTGACGACGCATTGAAGCAGGTCCGAGATGTCTGCAAACAGGCTGGGATCTACCTTTGCAACAGTGTGAACCCGTTCCGGCTGGAAGGTCAAAAGACCATCATGTACCGAGTCCTTGAAGGGCTCAACTGGGAAGTTCCTGACTGGATTGTGGTTCCCGGCGGAAATCTGGGGAACTCAAGTGCGTTTGGAAAAGCCTTCATTGAATTGAAGCAGTTGGGCCTCATCGATCGCATCCCCCGTCTGGCGGTCATCAATGCTGCCGGGGCGAATACGCTTTACCAGCTCTATGAAAAACAGGGCCTGCGATGGAACGGCGGTAACCCAGACTCAAAACTCATTGAAGCGTTCTACCGGGATATGGACGAGAAGAACAATCGCGCAAGCACACTTGCCAGCGCGATCGAAATTAATCGCCCGGTCAATCTGGAGAAATGTCTGCGAGCATTGGATGCCTGTGACGGCGTTGTTCGTGAAGTCACAGACGAAGAAATTCTGGACGCCAAAGCTCAGGTAGGAGCAGGTGGATTCGGATGCGAACCAGCCAGCGGAGCAAGTGTGGCCGGAGCGAAGATTCTTCGCGAGCAGGGGATTATTGCCCCAAGCGATCGTGTCGTATGCATCCTGACTGGGCACCAGTTGAAGGATCCGACCGCCACAGTTCATTATCACGCTGGGGATTCTAAGGGGGATTCAACGGGTCGATTCCAGAATCGTCCGATTGTTGTCCAAAATAATCTCAATTCGATTCTGGAAGTCATCAATAAAATTTGTTAGGTATATTTACCTGTCGATAAATAAGGCGATGATGGAAGATTGCAGCAGGAAATTGCGGCAATCCTCCATTGGTCCCTCTGCTGATCATGCGATTGCGATGCATTGAGATGACCAGAATTGGTTTGGACCACCCAGACCTGCCCGCAGGAGAATCGGGATGTTAAGCCCCTTCGAGGAACTCGAGTATCTGGCTGACTACCTTCCTGATGAAGGAGAAAAGATCATCGTTTCCCGCGAGTCCGGGGAACTGATCTGTGTTCCTTTCAACAACACCAGCGACCTTCGAGATGGTGTCGATGATTCCGAACTTTATGGGTTACTCGTCCAATCAAACGAACAGCTGACCCGCTGCAACCTGCTGCCGTTGCTACTGGCGGCGTCGCTGGTTTTCTGGAGTACCATTTTTGTTCATGGGATCATGGACGTCTCAATGAAACGCTGGTACCTCATCCCTGGGCTGGCCTTTCTGTCGTTGTACGCCGCCTTGTACTGGGGAAAAGTTCGCCAGCACCAACTCTTTTACACGACCCTGCTTCCCCGTATTAAAATTGAACTGGTAAGACGCAAGATCAAGCCGCTGTCATTGCTGGCCGGTGTTCGGCAACATGGCGAACTCCAGACGCTCTTCAATGAATTGAGTACCTGGATGCCAGACCGACACTCGCCAGCGAAATAGTCACCTGCGAAAGAAGCCGGGCGAATTAGAGCACTTCCCAAAATCATATGGCGAATCTGGCACGCGGGATTCAATGTTTCTCTTATTGAGAACGCCGCTGCGC
>JBEBTF010000059.1:0-20179 GCA_040393865.1 Planctomicrobium piriforme
GTCATGAGTCAAAATCTTGAAGCTGCGTTACCGGAATCGAATCCTGTCCCTGAATTCACAGCATTCGGGGTTCTTTATGGATTGAGCCTGTCTCACTTTTTGAATGACACGGTTCAGGCGGTAATTCCGGCGATTTATCCGCTGCTGAAGCAATCACATGGTTTGACATTCACCCAGATCGGGTTGATCACGCTGACGTTTCAGATGACGGCGTCGTTGTTACAGCCTGTCGTTGGCTTCGTGACCGATCGTCGTCCGCAACCGTATTCTCTGGCATTGGGAATGGGGTCGACGCTGATTGGTCTGCTGCTTTTGTCGCAGGCTCAGTCGATGTTGATGCTGTTGATCTCAACCGGGATGGTTGGGCTCGGCTCCTCTGTTTTCCATCCTGAAGCCGCACGACTGGCGATTCTGGCCTCAGGCGGCCGTCACGGATTCGCTCAATCTGTTTTTCAGGTGGGAGGAAATCTGGGGACATCATTTGGTCCGTTGCTGGCTGCATGGATTGTGATGCCGCGAGGACAGCCTGCAGTCGCCTGGTTTGCCGTGATCGCGTTGATGGCGATCTTCGTCATGTTCCGACTGGGAATCTGGTATCAGCAGCACCTGACGCGGAATGGGGCTCGTTCGAAGCGGGCAGTGAAACGAAAGAGGCATTCGTTGTCGAACTGGCAAGTCGGCAGCGCGATGCTGGTGCTGATTGTGTTAATGACGTCGAAGTATTTTTACCTCGTCAGTCTGACAAACTATTACACGTTTTATCTGATCGAGAAGTTCCATGTTTCGGTGCAGACATCGCAGATCTGTCTGTTTGCGTTTCTCTTTGCCGTTGCCGCTGGAACGATCATCGGAGGCCCGATCGGGGATCGGCGCGGGCGTAAGCTGGTGATCTGCGCGTCCATATTCGGGACGGCTCCATTTTCCCTGGCGCTGCCGTACATGAACTTTCCGCTGACCATCGTGATGAGTGTTCTGGCCGGGGTGATTCTGGCGTCCGCCTTCTCCGCGGTTCTTGTCTTTGCTCAGGAACTGATGCCGGGACGTGTCGGACTGGTTGCCGGACTGTTCTTTGGGTTTGTGTTCGGGGTGAGTGGTGTTGCTTCTGCGATCATTGGAGTCTGGGCAGACAAAACAAGCATCGTCTCGATCTTTGAAATCTGCGCCTACATTCCGCTGCTGGGAGCACTGGCAGTCTTGTTGCCGAACATGAATCAACGGGAGGCTGACGCTCAACTCGCTGCTTAACGTGGTGAGAAGATGCGTCGCGCTGTTGATCCGCTGCTGTGAACTCGTCGGAATTGCTCCGGCCTACAGAGCGGCAGTGATTTCTGCGAGTGCAGTGAGTGTGACGTCAATCTCTTCTGCGGTGATTGCCGGGCCAAGGCTGAATCGGATGGTTCCGCCTTGGTCCAATGTTCCAAGAGCCTCATGTGCTTTGGGGGCACAGTGGAATCCTGCTCGGGCTTCAATGTCGTAATGTTCGTCCAGCAATGTGGCCATCACTTGTGGGGTAACCCGATCGAAGCTGACGCTGATGACAGGAACGCGCTGGATCTCAGGAGCGGAGAGATGAACATGGACACCTGGAAGTGATTCCAGTCCGGCAGTGAGTTGTCTGATCAGTTCACTCCCAGAGGAAACTGTCTGTGTGCTCGATGCCGCTTGATTTCGACTGAGTGCGGCTTCCAGACCGAACAGGCCAGGGACGTTCAGGTTTCCCGGTTCATAACGTTCTGGAAGTTGGAGCGGCTGTTCGGGTGACTCGCTGGTTGTTCCGGTTCCTCCCTGACGCACAGGTTGAAGCTCCTTCTCCATTCCGGGTGCGAGTACGAGAATGCCCGTCCCCAATGGTCCCTGTAGCCCTTTGTGCCCAGGAGATGCGATCAGGTCAGCTCCTGTCTCCTGAAATGTGACCGGAATCGTTCCGAGTGTCTGAGCGGCGTCCAGCAGGACGAGGGCTCCGGCTTCATGAGCCAGTTTTGCCATCTCAGCAACAGGTTGAATGACCCCAGTGACGTTTGACGCATGGGTGATGATGACCAGTCGAGGGGAGTTCTTGAGGGCTTCCGCATAGACGTTCAGGTCCACCGTTCCGGCAGCGTCCGGCGGAATGAATGTCGTTTGAACACCATGTGACTGCTGCAAGGCGTGCAGCGGTCGGAGAACAGAATTATGTTCCCAGACAGTGGTGACGACTCGATCTCCTGTTCGCAGGAGCCCGTGAATCGCCAGATTCAGAGAATCGGTTCCATTCGAAGTGAAGATCACCCGACTCGCGTTAGATGCTCCTACAAGCGTTGCGATGTGTTGCCGGCAGCGTTCAATGACCTGCTGGACTTCTTGTCCTCGGCGCGTTGTGCCGCGTCCGGCCGCCGTCCCGATCTCATTCAAATACCGGACCATCGCAGCTCCCACCTCTGGAGGTTTGGGAAAACTGGTCACGGCATAATCGAGATAGATGCGACGCTCAGGCATAGTCATCGGTAACGGAATTTCATTCAGGGTTGGGGGCAAACTTTCAGGCCGGTTCCGTCTATCACGTCGTCGCGCAGCAGCCTTCTCCACATAATAGGGTGAAACAGCGGCGAAGCGAATCGGCCAATCTTCTTAGACCGGCTCGGTTGATATGAGACACATCAGCGGCATTTTGACCTATTGATGTGTTGTTTGTTTCTTCTTTTGTATGTCCTTTTCCTGAAAAGGGTTGTGGTTCTGTTTGCGGCGTTTGACCTCTATGGTGAACTCTGACTTCATCAGGTGATTCAATCGAGGGCTTCAACTTGTTTGGATGGAATTGCCATCACGATCGGCACAATCCCTAGCCGATATAGCTGATAAGGGGCTTTGTCTCTGTGTCGTCTGTTGGACCGTGAACTCGCTCAAACTGGAGCAGGGGAATCGATTACAGATGGCAGGTTACGAAGTGCTTTGTCAGGGAAAGACAAGGGGGGATGGGGCATGGTCCGAATTCAGGGAACCGTTGCGCTGCTGGTACTTGCTGTGACGTCGTCTGCAGTTGCGGACTGGCCGTTCACTGCAAAGGATGGCCTGAAGCGAGGCTCAAAGGAATACTACGAGGCACGTGCGAGTGATCCGCCGGGGTCGCGTCAGCACTATAAAGCCGGAAAACTCTGGCCTCCGTACCCACGTCCGGTTGGTCCGAACCAGACCTTCATTCACAAATACCATCATACGCATTACTGGCCGTATCCTTACAACTGTGAGGATCAGCAGGCCACTCGTGACATCATCAACACGCAGGTCACGAACGGCTGGGCGAATGCGACAACGATGCATGAGTACCACTTTGATCCGGCGACTGGTGAGCTGAACAGTTCCGGGATGCGTCATTTGCAGTGGATCGTGCAATCTGTCCCTGAAGAATACCGGCAGATTCATCTGGCAACGACATATGATCCGCAGGTGAACAGCGAACGGACGCGAAGCATTCAACAGGGGTTGTTGAAGATCGCTGCTGCTGATCCATCGATGGTTGTGAATCCTCGCATTGCTAACCCGGATGGGCGACCTGGCACTGAAGTCAACATGATCTTTCAGAAGGCCAGCGAGTCGATGCCGCCTCCGGTTTTGTCTCAGATTGGCGTCAATGCAAAGACCAGCAACTAGAGCAGTTTGCTCTACCGAGTGCCCGCGCAGCGGTCGTTTCGATTGATGAAATGCAACTCGCCGCGTGGCGGAAGCGTGGTAATTATTTTGCAAGGTGCTCTAGACCGTTCCGGCTGGATGCCTGTCGAAACCTGAAGTGATCCAGTCCAGTTCATGTTGAAGAGGCGCGGGGCGCATGTCATCCGGTTGGCAGAATCCAGATTCATTTCGTTCGCACTTTCCAGACGAGGAATTGACCTCGGCTGATGCTGGCGCTGTTGATCTGCCAGAAGATGTGTTCAATCAAATCGTGCAACAGGTCCGCGAAATCTGTCAGACGATTTCGCCGAACGAAGCACCGATTCCAGAGATCATGAACCAGTTGAAGAAGGAACTGGGAGACTTCTCCCGTGCGGAAACTTCAGAAGCTGTTGCTCCTGCCGAACTGTCTCCATTTCAATCTGTTTCGTATCAACCAGAGGAACCGCAAGCTGCGTTGCCAGACAGCAGACCGTCCAGACCGGTGACGGCCCCTGTTGCTCCGCAGACCTTGGCGGATACCGGACTTGCCCCGGAACTGGTGATCGACCTGACGCTGAAGTTCTTTTATCTGTCAGGGGCTGCCACCCCTGAGGCGATTGCCAGGCAGATCAGGCTGCCATCTGGAATCGTCACGGAAGTCATTCAGTTGCTGCTGATTGATCGATGTCTTGATGTCGTTTTATCGTCAGATGAAACGCTCGATGACTTCCAGTATCAGTTGACCGAGCAGGGACGGATTCGGGCGCGAGACGCCTTTTTGCAGTGTCGCTATGTTGGCCCAGCGCCAGTCTCGCTGCAGCAATATGAAAAGCAGTGTGCCGCTCAGACGCTTTCGACCTTGCGACTCGGCACAGAGTCACTGGAGATGGCGTTTTCGCCTCTCGTCCTTTCGCGTGATCTTCTGAAAAGAATTGGCACAGCGGTCTGCAACGGTCATTCGATTCTCTTGCATGGACCGTCAGGGAACGGAAAGACGGCAGTTGGAAATGCGATTGGGAAACTCGTTCATCAAGCTGGTGGATCGATCTTCATTCCCTATGCCATTTCAGTTGAGAATCAGATTCTTTCCCTGTTCGATCCTTCGGTGCATCGCCCTGTCGGGACGCAAGATCCGTTGATGACAGGAATGGAATGTGGTGAGGATGGAAACAGGGAGCGCGATCAGCGCTGGCGTGAAATTCGACGGCCATTTATCAATGTGGCCGGTGAACTCGCAATGGATATGCTCCAGCCAGCGTATCATGCAGAAGGCGGGTATTTCTCGGCTCCATTGCAATTGAAGGCGAACGGCGGCCTGCTGTTCGTGGATAACTTCGGTCGGCAGAACATGCCGACGGTTGAGTTGATGAACCGGTGGCTTGTGCCGTTAGAAACAAAGTCGGATCTGCTGACTCTGAAGTCCGGCAAGAAAATCACTTTCCCGTTTCAGTTGCTGGTTCTGTTCGCGACAAACCTGAGACCGGAAAACTTCACGGATACGCAGTTCCTGAGACGCATTCGACACAAGATCGAATTGGGGGCTCCGACTGAGGCTCAGTTTCGCGAGATCCTGCGGCGTTGCTGCGAAGAACGACAGATTCGTTATGACGATTGGATCACCACCCGTCTTCTTTCGATGCAATACGACGCACAAAATCCCCCCAAGGCGAGCGATCCTCGCGATTTGCTGGACATTGTCGAAGCAATCTGCCGATTTAGGGGTGAACAGGCACATCTCGGCGAACAAATTGTGATGGAAGCATTTCAGGAATGCCGCGGAGTCGCCTGCGGAACTTGAGATGATTTTATCACCATTGGTTTTATCACTGTTGAGTCAGTGACATGTGATTTAGCGACATCAGCTGAATCACAACCGGTTGGATTGTGATTTTGTTTGAACGTGACTGAAGACACCGCAGATTCAGGTGCAAGTTGCGTTTGAAGCATGTTGAGAGCACAGGAGAAAGAATGCCTCCAACCAGTGGGGGTCAATTGAATTGATTGATCTCACCGGTGGCATTGACAGGAGTTGTACCGTGATTCAGCCTCGTTCCGCGTCCCGACACATCGCCATGGGTTTTGTGTTGTCGTCGTGTCTGGCGTCAGGGTGCATTACCGTTTCTCCCCAGGGGAATGGCTTCAGTTGGAAACCTCTTTCCAAGCCCAAGATTCAGCAGGCCAACTTCGAAGAGAAACTCGACGAGGTGCCTAAAGCTCCCAAGAATCCGGCCAAGCTCAAGTTGGCTTATGGGCGTATGATGGAAGAGAGTGGCGACTATGTCGAAGCCCGCCGGAACTACGAGGCGGTCATCGATCTGCAGCCCAAGAATGAAGAAGCGATCCTGGGGATTGCTCGCCTGCATCTGCTGAATGGAGAGATCGAACAGGCTGAACAGGGATTCCGTCGTGTCGTGAAACTGAATCCGAATTCGGCTGCTGCCCAGTTTGGACTCGGGGAATTTCTCGCCTCTCAAAAACGATGGAAAGAGGCCTCGGAGTCGCTGACAAAAGCGATGCTGGCCGAGCCGGACCAGTCACAGTACCGCTATGCGTTGGCCGTGGCTCTTGTTCATTGTGGCGATGTCGACTCCGCTCTGCCGCACTTCATTCGGACAGTTGGCGACGCAGAGGCTCACTATAACGTCGGCCTGATTCTGCAGCAGGAAGGCAAACTGGCAGACGCCGAGCGTCAGTTTTCTCTGGCGGTAGCGAAGAAGCCGGACTTTAAAGCTGCACAGGAATGGCTTGCTCAGGTCCAGAGCGGCAACCCCCGTGCGAATCCGTTGCCTGCCGATAAGGCGTTTGCACAGTCCCGGTCCGCACCCGGTTCGACAGGGGCAGGGGCAACAGGATCTGGCCTGACCGCGAACACGACAATTGTTCCAGCAGGACATAGCCACACGGCGACAGAAGCAGCATCGAATCCAAATCGACGTGTGGCTAAAGCTCCATTTGCATTCCCTGATTCGGAAAAATAGGCATCGTGCAATCAGGACCATAGAGCAGGGGGCGAGCCCTGTTACAGAAAAAAGATCAAGCGTAACTTCGGTACGATCGTTATTGGCGGAAGACTTGCGACGAGTCTCTTTCACGGCGCCAGGCGATTTCACAGGACAGGCGGACAGAGGGGACAGGAGAACGCAAGTTCCCGGAAACCTCGACAGAATCTAAAGAGAGATTGCAACAGCACTTGCAAGGTGTTGTTGCCAAAGGAGTTGGAAATCCAGTTCAGTTTTTCGCTCGCTGGGGTGGGTTCAGGCGTAGAATTCTGACGATTTAGTGCGATTCGTGTTTGCTTCATGGATGGACCGAGGAAGGGTGGCTCACCGCAAGACCATGAGGGGCGTGGTGGACCGACTGACAGAGGAGAGTGCCATGGCCCGAAAAGATGCCCTAATCCGGTTGCATGATCGTTTGCTTGTCCAGCGTGATCATCTGCGTCAAAAGCTTTCGCTTCCCCCTGCTGAACTCGGAGAAGAGGGACGCGGCGACTCAGGTGATATGGCGACTGTGGACATCGAACGCGAACTGGAGTCTCAGCTTGTTTCCCTGGAATCACGCGAACTGAACCGGATTGAGAAGGCGATTGAAACGATCCGCAACGGAACGTATGGTCAATGCGAGCACTGTGGAATCCAAATTCCTGTTGCTCGTTTACAGGCTTTGCCCCACACTTCCTGCTGCATCGACTGTCAGAAGTTGTATGAACGACGAGACAGCCGGCGTGGAAGTGAAGTGAATTGGGAATCAGCCTGGGAATATCAGTCACGAGAAAATGATCGTGAACTGACGATGAAAGACATCCATATGGATGTCGACTAAGTGCGGAGAGTCACGCGATGAAGCGAGGAACCATGTTGGCCCGATCATGTTGTGCATACGGCCTCATGGTACTGATGGCAGGCGGCGGATCGTCCACGGTCTTTGCCGACCCCGTCTCTCCGTTCGCAGAGCCTGCGGCGGAGTACGCTCCTCCCGCCACAGCTGTCCCTGCGACTGTTGCTCCTCCGACAGCAGCTACTGGTGCTGCCGCGGCTGCTGCTGCTGATTCGTTACGTCAGGCCGGACGTCATCTCGCGGCGATCTCTGCCAAGACAATGCCTGCGGTCGTGAATATCGAAAGTTCACGGGACAGCCGTTCTGGTGAAGTGCAGGAAACAGGCTCCGGCGTGATTATGCGAAGCCCTCGTACGCCGGGGGTTTTTGTGATTACAAACCGCCATGTTGTCGCGGATGCGCGATTGGAGCAGATTGAAATCTATCTTCATGACGGTCGGGTGCTGACGCCGACTGGTAAGCTGGAAGATGCTGCGAGCGACCTGGCGGTGCTTCGTATAAACGATCCCGGTGTTCCAGTTGCGCAATTTGCTGACAGCGACAATCTGGATATCGGTCACTTTGTCCTCGCCATGGGAAGTCCGTTTGGACTCAGCCAGTCTGTGACACTGGGAATCATCAGCGCGAAGGGAAGACGTTCGCTTGAACTCCCCGGTCGCAACGTGGTGAATCAGGACTTTTTGCAGACCGATGCGGCGATCAACCCTGGTAATAGTGGGGGGCCACTGGTCGACCTTGATGGCCGCGTTGTTGGAATCAATACCGCGATTGCGTCTCAAGGGGGCGGCAACGAAGGGATCGGTTTCAGTATCCCCAGTAATCTTGTGCAATTCATTGTTGATCAATTGCTGGAGTATGGTCGGGTTCGTCGCGGTTACCTCGGTGTTCAACTCGACGACCAGTTTGATTTCGCCGTTGCACGAAGTTATTCACTCGACCGGAAACAAGGCGCCCGCGTTACGAAGGTGATTGAGAACACACCAGCGGCACTTGCAGGGATTCGTCCTGACGACATCATCCTGAACTTCGATGGCTTTGACGTTGCTGATCAGAATGACCTGATCAATAAGGTGAATGTCACCCAGTTTGATAAACGTGTTCGGGTGATTGTTCTCCGTGGCGGACAGCAGATGACGCTGCATGTTGTCCTGTCAGAAAAGCAGGAAGGGGAACGGAGTGAAGCACCTGCGTTGCCAGAACCTCTTCGGCCGACCTACCGGAACACCGGTTTATCACTGATTCAACTTGATTCTTCGCTCGCGGTTCAGAGCGGATATGCAGCCGGGCAGAAGGGGCTTCTTGTCAAATCGCTGCGACGGGACAGAGTCTCTGAACAGGCACAGACTGACGAAGACGATTCTCTGCAGCTCTATGATGTCATCGAAGAAGTCGCCCGTCGTCCGGTGAACTGTGTTGAGGATCTGGACGCGGTTCTAGCTGCTCACGAAACCGAGTCGACTCTGCTGTTCAAGGTGCGTCGAGTGATCGACGGCAAAGTGCAGCCACGCCTGGTCGTCTGGCACCGCCAATAGAGCCGTTTGCTCTACCGAGTGCCCGCGTGGCGGAAGCGTGGAGATTATTTCGCAAGGTGCTCTAGATAGAACGGTCGCGCCTCAATAGGACTCCTGTTTCAGAGAGTGACTGGCGATCTTCGGCAGTCACTCTCGACCGACATCCATTGAGCTGGTTTATTGCGACTTGCGATAGTTTTCGAGTGCGTTATGCAGTTCCTTCTCTGAAAGGAACCCATCTTTGTCTGTGTCAATGCGTTTGAAATTCGCGTTGATGATCGGTCTGGACTTCGCTTCTTCCTCAGAGATCTTGCCGTCACGATCTGTATCGGTCAGGCGGAGGAGGACGGCCGCATCGGCACCTGCCGGAATTCCGGATGCTCGCAATGGGGCTTCCCGACCAGAGTGTTTGGCCGGATAGATGATGTCCATGTAGCCGAGAAACATTTCTTCCCAAGACTGATCACCCCAAACAACTGTCGCGGTTGGATCTGGGTTTGCGAGGTTCCGAGGCGAATTGTCAAAGGTTGCGGTACAGCGGATCACCGTCCCTGATTTGATGGTCTTAGACTCCTTCAGGCTGTATCGGGTTTGCCAGTTGAAGTCGTACTTGGGAACGTTCAACAGGACCTCTTCGGTGCCATCGGGATATTCAGCAACAAATTCGAACGCCTGTCCGCGAAGATGCATATGGGGCATCATCGCGATTAACTGTACGTCAATTGGAAGTGACTTTGTTCTGGTGACAAACTTCTGATCAGCCAGCATCGGCTTGATTTCGAACTTCTGCGACATCGCCATCGCTGTTTTGATTTCATGAGTCACGTTCTCTGGAGTTGTGAAGAGAAATCCAATCTTCGTCAGGTCTTCTTGTGGAGACCCGTTGGGCGTGTAATGGACTTCGAATCGCAACCAGCTGTTTGCTGGGATCTTCTTTGCGGCGCCTTTGGGAGCGAAGCTTTCCCGTAACCCAGGGACATAAGCGGCAAGAAACTCCTGCCGACTTGATTTATTATTGTTCTCGTGGGCATAGACGATGACGTGGTGGACGATCGAGCGGTTACCAGGTCGGATCTCTGCACCATTGAACCAACGGTCTTCAGTGAAACCACTTGGAACCCAGAACTGCTGATACTTGATTCCTTCTGGCCCCCCTTCGGCAGGGACAGAAAAAGGTTTGTCGGCCATGGCGACAACCAGATCCGGTGCCCGTTCGAGTTGCCAACCGTCTGTAAATTTCAGCGGTTCAGGAAGTTCAGCAGGGTTTCCTTCCGGACAACCGTTCTTCACCCAGGTGAGAATCAGGTTGCGTTCTTCGGTGCTCATGCTTCTGTCATTGACGAATGAGCCGAAATGAGGGTCTGCATGCCAGGGTGGCATTCTTTTTTCAGCGACGACCTCTGCGATCATCGGACCCCAGCCTGCGACGTCGTCGTATGACAGCATTGGGAACGGACCGATTTCGTCAGGCCGGTGGCATGTCACACAATGCTTCTGGAAGAGACGCGAGATCTGATTGGAGTAAGTGACGGTGTTGTCTTTCACGTCTGTGTTCAGACGTCCGATCAAACATCCAAGTGCAGGGGTTGCTGGTACGCTGACAGGTTTGTTTGCAAGCAATTCCTCAATCGCCAGTTTCAAGTCTTCTCGCGAAGGTCGGTCACGTTGAATTCCAATGACATACTGGTCGTCAACACGCCCCTGATAACGGATGGTGCGCGACGCATCGAGAAGGAAAACCTGTGGGGTTCGCTCTGCTCCAAACAGATCCGCTGTTTGAGCCCCTTTATCTTTGAGAACGGGATAGCTCAGACCTTGTCGACGGACAAACGCCGCGATTTCTGTCAGGTTGTCCTGCAGGTTCGAATTGACCGCGATGATCGAAACCTGATCGCGAGGATATGCCTCTGCGATTTGTTGCAGTCGGGTTGAATAGAGCTTCGCAAGAGGACATTCTGTCCCGAGAAATGCAACGACAACCAGCTTGGAATCAGCACTGCTGGGCAGGGACACCTGATGGCCGCGATGATCCGGCAGTGTGAACTGATAACGTGATTCCCCAGTCGCAGCGGGCTCTGCAGCGACAACCGCTGTGTTCAGAGCAAGGCCGAGAACCAGTGTCGCGCCAACGACCAAATGAAACCTGTTCATTGAACATCCCATGTAACAACGGCGTAAGGCGGAGACCGGCATCAGAGTTGATGCGACTGAGACGAGTCGATTGAGACGAGTAGAGTTCTGTTCTTCTAGAAACGGAAACTCATCCAGTCAATCAACGGGATTACCTTGTCATGCAGCTTCGGGTTTCAGCTGTTCGTGACAGTCTTTTCAGATTTCGATTCAATTCGACGCCAAACTTGTCGAAGCCCTTCAAGCAGTATCAAGCCGAGTCCCGACAGGAAAATTCCCCAGCGAACACTTGCAGGTTGGTATGTCCATGTGATGCTTTGCCGGTCACCGGATTGCTGGGGATCAGAGTGTGTTGATGTGTTGACTTCAATGCAGCGGAAGAGAGGATCGCATGCATGTGACGTGAGCGCATGTTCTTTCGCAGGGGCGTTGTCATTGGCGACGGCGTGATCTTTTGTTGCATGTCCCGCAAGTTTGTTTGTCGTGACAGACCAGCCGGGATAGTTCAGGTCGCGCAGGATCAATGTGTCGGGACTATGAATGGTGGCATCAATGGTCACCGTGTTTGCGGACACCTTAATTGAGTGAATTTCGTTTTGTTTTCCTTCGCGATTCTGGTGCTGTGATTCCGGATTGTTCAGAAACGAAACGCGGGCAGGGGAACCAATGACTTCGTAAAAATAAAATGGTTCCTGTCTGGCAAGGGCACGATTCAAGAACGGGTCCAGCACCGGACCAAGCGGTTTTACTGGCCATTCTTTTTCGTTAATCGCATGTTCCAGAAGCAGGTGAGTGACCCCGAACCGAAGCAGACGGTTGACTGCATCGGTCCGTTCTTCCTGAACTGTTGTTTTGAAATCGATTCGCACATCGTCGGATTCATAAATCTCAGGTCCGAGTCCAAGATAGACCGGAATCGCGGAGACGTTCAGAAGTGAAGGGATGTTTTGCCCGGGAGCATAGAGACGTGCGTTGGTTGCAGTCTCGGTGAAGAACTTCCGTAAAAGGCTTTGGTTCAGGTAGTTGATCGGCGGATCATTTAGAAGCGACGCGTAGAAAACCTGACGTCCAAAGTAGGGACCGGTTTGGAACTGATATTGTCGACTGGCCGCCCAAAGGTCTCCTGCTGTGATGCTCAGAAGGAGGGCGGTAAAGATGGTCTCTGTCAGTCGGTTCAATGCAAGTCGCTGCAGGAGGAAATCCAGCGTTGCGCCTGCGAGCACAGCGATTCCGAATGCGGCAACCAATGAGTATCTGCTGGGGCCTCTGAAGAACCCGATCCCGGGCAGACTCGATAGAAACGCGGTTGGCCAGCCAGTGGCGAAGAGGAGCGAAATCAGAATGACTGCCAGCCAGAGCCATGGACGGTGCAGCGCTAACGACCGTCTCCACCATGGAATCAGAAGACCAGTGAGCGCCAGCAGGAATGGCAGCAATCCGAGATAGAGTTGAGCTTCCGCCTGATTCGTTGAGTTTGGGACGGACAGGAAACGGTTACCCAATAATTCATCCATCGATTTTTCATTGGCGTACCATCCCCACGGCATCCAGAGTTGAGAGAGTGCGACGGGCGGGAGGTGGCCGTAAGTCGGAGCAAAGGCGTCGTTGACAGCCTGTCTCTGACTGACCTTCTTCAATTCCCAAGTTGGCAACAGTTGCACACCTGCAATCAGAAACCCAACTCCCAATGCAAGCCACAATGCGATGGGACGTTTTTGAGCCTTCAGTAGTGCCAACTTCGATTGCCAGCGATTGCTGGGAAGTGACTGCTCGTCGGAGGTGAGAGTCGCAAGTCTGGGGGAGCTTGATTCAGACTGCGTCTCTGAAGATTTTGCAGAAGGGACAAGAGGTTTTACCAGCCACGGCAACGGGATCAATGCCAGCAGCGTGATGAACGCCAGGTTGTAGTGACCAGCGATCAGGTCGAGAGCCAGAAACAGGCTTGTTACGGCGAGATAACGAAAACGACCGGATTGAAGGAAGGCGGTTGCTCCCCAGAGAATCCAGACAAACCATGCTCCCCCGATAATGGCCCATTCCAGACAAATTCTGGCAGGGAACCATCCATAGACAAAAATCAGTGCCGCAAAAAGACTCCCGGTCAGCCCCAGTTGCAGTCTTCTTGCGAGCAGCACCATTCCAATAAATGCGGCGACATAATGCCCGAGCTGACTGATGTTGTATGCCGTGTTGGGAGAGCAGAAATAATACAGGATCAAATTGGGGGGATAGAGAGCGGCCGTCTGACTTTCCCCGATGACCGGATACCCAAATCCGACGAAGGGATTCCAAAGTGGGATCTCGCCGGACTTCAATGCTTCTGCCAGCGCGACTTTTTGTGGGAAGTAATAGGGATAGATGTCTCCCCCAATCAGTCCCCCCCCTTGCCAGAGTGGCCACCAGAACATCCACGTCAGAAGCAGCCCGAGCAGGAGGGAAATCATTCCTGTTGTCAACCACCTGAACGAACGGTCAGGCAGCTTGACGGTGACCCGGGGAGAAGAGCGTTTTGATTTCGATGACGTGCGGCTCATGTGAGGTGATGCGCAATTTGGCACACGAAGTGCATTATCTCGATGTGTCGTTTCGCGGATATGTCACGAAGACGCAACGCCGCTGCGACTCCTCAGCGTAATCGAAGGATTTCTCTGGAAAAAGGCCGAGATCAATCTTTGGTCTGACTTCAGAAAATCGATTGTCGTTGGACACGAATTGTCAAAACGACAATTACTGATTGTAACAATTGCAATGGCAGGAAGCCGCATGACTGTTCTCACGAACACCTCCGTACTCATCGGGCGCCCCACATCCCCCTTCTTTTCGGGGTCCGTCCGTCTTCCTGTCGCAATCCGCTGGATTCTCTGCGACTGACTTTCTCAAGCCTTTCCTTAGTCTCAATCCCTTTCAAAGACAAATTATCAGTGTATCCCGATCACGGGTGCATTTGCTCAGGAGACTCTTCGATGACACGTGTCACCGTGCTGGCAGCTTTGTCTTGCTTGCTCCATGTCGCAATTGTTTATGGTCAGGAGTCTCGTGGGGTTATTTACGATTTTACTGCAACCTGGTGTGGACCTTGTCAGCAGGTTGCTCCCGTTGTTGAAAAGTTGCAGCGGGAAGGTCTGCCGATCGTCAAAGTCGATGTCGATCAGCACCCGGAAATGCAATCCAAGTTTGGTGTTCAGAGCATTCCGACCTTTATTCTGGTGATTGACGGTAAAGAAGTGGACCGCACCACCGGACGACTGGGGGAGTCTGAATTGCGTCGGCTGGCGGCCCGAATTCCAGCAAGAACACCAGGAAATGGGCAGGTTTCGCCGTCACAGTCTCGCCCTGGCTTAATTCCGATTGATCTGGGATCGCCAGCACCATTGGTTCGTCCGTCTCCGGCACCTGCAGTGCAACCTGCTGTTGAAGAAACCCGTGTTGCAGAGACTGAACCGAAACGATCAACAACTCTGCGTGATCTGCTTCCTTTCGGTCGTAAAGATAAAACGGAAGAAAAACCGGAAGTGGTTCGGGGAAACGATTCTGTTGTAGAAAATTCTCGTCAGGGCGCTGCTGCCACTCAGGCCGAGAATGTTGTTGTTGACCCAATGAAGGCGAGTGTTCGTATTCGGGTCATCACCAATGGCCGAATTGATCTGGGGTCAGGAACTGTGATTTCCAGTCAACCGGGGATTTCTCAGATTTTGACCTGTGCCCATATTTTTAACGGGTTCAATGATGATTCCCGTATTGAAGTCGATGTGTTTGAAAATGGTCGTCCAAGTCAGTTCCTTGCTCGCCTTGTGAAGTTCGATAAGGAATCTGATCTCGGGCTGATTTCGATTCCAACGACATCTCTGGTCAATACTGCAAAAGTTGCAACGGTTGCTAACAACCCGAAGGTGAGTGACGAAGTTGCCGCAATCGGATGTAGTGGAGGAGATGAACCGACTCGTCAACAGGCTCGCATCACTGATATTGATAAGTATGAAGGCCCACATAATCTGCTTTGCACAGGAGTTCCTGTCCGCGGTCGTTCCGGTGGGGGACTTTTCAATCGTCAGGGAGAAATCGTTGGGGTCTGCAGTGCTGCCGACGAGAAAGATCAGCGCGGGTTCTATTCTGGTCTGCTGGCGATGCACAAGCTGCTTGATCAGTGCTCGCTGAGTCACCTCTATGCGGTTCCTGCTGAAACTGCGATTGCTGCGAATGAAACGCCTGCCTCTCGGGAATTTCCTGCTGCGGCGCCTGCTGCCAAAGAGAATGCTTCCAGCCCATTTGGAGAACTGCAGCCATTTTCAACGACAGCACCGACTGACAAGCCTCAGACTGTGGCTGCATCAGAGAGCACTCCGCCTGCCGCTGCTGGAGTTGCTGCGACTCCGGTTGACGTTCAGTCCGGGAATGCTGAAGTTGTTGTGATTGTCCGCGATCGTACGAATCCGGCCCAGAATCGTGTTGTGATTCTGCATCAGGCAAGCCCGAAGTTTATGTCCTATCTGAATGGGGAACTTCCAGAGGGCGGGGTGATTGATGAGAATCTTCTGGGGGCCAGCCAGATGGAGAATGTGCCAGGGGTGCGTCGTCATGAACGGACTGCACCAGTTGAAGTCACTCCAGCAGTGGTTTCGAAATCCGCTCCTGCAGCAAGCACTACTAAAGAAACGCTGTTGCCAACAACCATCAGCCAACCGGTTGTGCCACGAAAATACAGCCGCTCTGGAAATCCGTCTCAGGTTGCTCAGTAACCCCATTTACCGAATCGATGGTAGGGGATTTCTGTATTCGGAAGGGAGTCATTCATAGATAGGAATGACTCCCTTCTCCGCGATATGCGAGCCTGAATGAACCGGGAAAACAGTGTATGATGGCCTGCGGATTCATTCTCGTGCTGCGAGCATCGGGATGAGTTGGCCACCCCGGATTCTGGACTGCTGAAAGTTTCTGATTCCGAAGAAATCTTTGCGATTCTGCACAACCAGAAATCGTCTCTGAAAGTATTTCTTCGAAACGCCTTGCTCAATATTTGTCGTAACGGTACACCAAAGGTAATCTTAATGTGCTTATGTTTGGTTCCGGATCTCAATTCAGGTTGCAGGCGAATCGAAATTCGACGTGTCTGTGACGGGCTGGTTGCGGTTCGCTCCTGAATGAAGTATCCGATTCTATGGCGTTTGAAGCACATTCGTCTGTCTGCACTCGACGACGCCAGATGATTACCGTCTCATTGAATCAGGCAATCTACACTCGTAAGGATGAAAATATGCGGTTTCCTGTTGCGTTTCGGGCCCTGACTGGCATGCTTGCCCTGACCGGGATGCTGGCATTTTCGTCAGTTTCTGCTCTGGCTGCTGATAAAGTCGTCTCAGCGGATCAACGGTTGCCTCCGGGAGTGCTGTTGTATGTGACGTCTCCAAACGTGGTGACAACTTACAACCAGTTTATGAAGACATCTGCAGGAGATTTGCTGCGGGATCCTGGTCTGCAGAAATTCTTTGATCAGGTCAAAGCACTGGTAAAAGAAGGCCAGGAGAAAGCGGAAGAAGAACTGAAGCTCCCTTTGAAAGATCTTGTCGATCTCTTCTCTGGTGAAGTTGCTGTTGCTGTGGTTCGTCCTGTCGGGCAGCCTTTGGGCTGGGTTTCGCTGATTCAGATTGGCGATCGCCAGTCGACTCTGGACACCCTGCTGACTCGTGCTCGTGAGTCGGTTGACGAAGATAAAAAGGTCACGATCGAAACTGAAGATCTCGATGGAACCAAGGTCAGCGTCATCACAATCACAGACAGTGAAGAGGAAGAAGACGCAGTGCCTGTGTCATTCTCTTACTGTGTGAAAGACGGTGTCTTTGTTGCCGGAAGTGACATCGGTGTTCTGGAAACCGTGCTGGAACGCTGGGATGGATCAAGTGACGAGGTTTTCGCAAAGAATCAGATCTATCAGACCATTCTGAAAAAGTGCACTTCAGACGCAGCTGTTAAGCCAAACGCGATCTGGTTTGTTGATCCTGTTGGTCTGCTTGCCAGCGGCCTTTCAATGACTCCACAAACCCAGAACTTTGCCGGCATGATTTATATGCCGACTCTGGGACTGACAGGTCTGAAAGCGATCGGCGGGACTTACGAACTGGATACCAAAGATTTCGACCAGGTCAGCCGTTCCATGGTGTATCTGGAAGGGGCTCCAACCGGGATCGTGAAGATCTTCCAGTTGCGCTCCAGCCCTGTCAGCATTCCAGCTTGGGTTCCAGCTGACGCCGGACAGTACCTGTCATTTGACTGGGACATCAAAGGGGCATACGAAGCGATCGAATCGATTTATGATTCCTTCCTTGGCCCAGGTCGGTTTGCAATGGCAACTGCCAATGTTCTGGAGCAGGCCGGGGTGAACCTGAAGCTGAAGCCAGACGTGATCGATGTTCTCAGCGGTAAAATCGAAGGCTATTACAATCCAGGTGCTACTTCTCCAGAAGATTTCAAAGGGGTCTTCTCGGTCGGTGTGACTGATTCTGCGAAAGGGCAGAAGCTGGTTGAAGGCCTGTGGACACTCGCTGGCGGTTCAACAAGTAGCTCATTCGAAGGGGCGACCTTGTTTCAGGGTGCCGGTGACGATGCTCCTCTTGTCGCTGCAGTGAAAGGGAATGCGATCTTCCTGTCCACCAATCAGGACAATCTGAAGACTGCTCTGGTTTCACGCACAGGACCATCCCTGGTGGACTCCGAGAACTTCAAGGCGGTGAAGAAATTCCTGCCTGCCAATGTGAGCATGCTGAGCTACAACGATGTTCGTCAACAAATCGGCGAAGTCTATGAAAAAGCTCGTAACGGCGAATTCGATGGTCTGGCAGAAGGCAAGCTGGATTTCGCTCTGCTGCCACCATTCGAAAGCATCAGCAAATATTTCAGCCCTTCAGCTGCGTATTACACCCCAGATGAAAATGGAACGCTGGGTGTGCAGTTCTCTCTGAAACGCTCGAAATAACGCTGGTTGAATCTGTAAAAAAACATATGACGGCAGGGGGCAAACGCTCCTTGCCGTTTTTTTATACTCCCGGGCTTCCCCTGAACCGCATTGTCTGATTGAATGGGACGCTTTGGTCCGATATTGTGCCCATCGGCGCAGGTATTTTGAGTGGAGTCGCGTGAGTCCACTGGATTTCTGCAGCTTATCAGGGACGCTGGCTCAGGCGGATTTCCGCTCCTGCCAGAATGTCGGCACGGACGAGTCAGGAGCGAGAGGATCGAACATGGGTTTGTTCACCGGTAAGAAGGGTGTTGTTTTCGGAATCGCCAACGAGCGTTCTATCGCTTGGGCCATCACTCAGAAACTGCACGAAGAAGGGGCGGAGATGGGGTTTACTCATCTTCCAGATAAAGACCCTGCTCGTCCAAAGAACGAAAACAAAGTTCGTAAACTGGTCGATTCCATCGGGGCGAAGTTCGTTATCCCATGCGAAGTTCAGCGCGACGAAGACATGGATGCTGTCTTCAAGGTGATTGAAGAGCAGTTCGGCAAGATTGACTTTGTTCTGCACAGTATCGCATTTGCTCCGCCTGCAGACCTCACAGGTCCGGTCTACGCTTCAAGCCGCGAAGGCTTCAAAACTGCAATGGACATCAGCGTTTACAGCCTGATTGCCATGACCGGTCGAGCCAAACCACTGCTGAACGCAGGCGGTTCTGTTCTGACCCTGACCTACCTCGGTGGCGAACGTGTGATCCCAGGTTACAACCTGATGGGATTGTGCAAATCCGCTCTCGAAACCGCGATGGAATACATGGCGAGCGAGCTGGGACCAGATGGCGTTCGCGTTAATGCTTTGAGCGCCGGTCCAGTGAAAACCATCAGCGCCAGCGGTGTTGGTGATTTCAAGAAGATGCTCAACCTGTACGAAACCTTCTCTCCACTGCGTCGTAACATCGGCGAAGAAGAAGTCGGTAAGGCAGGGATGTTCCTGCTCAGCGACCTCGCTTCCGGGATCACCGGTGAAACCCTGCACGTCGACTGCGGTTACCACTGCATGGGCGGTCCTCCATTGGACGCATTCAAAGGCGAAGAAGCCTAGACCGTATCGGTCTATCATGTGGCCGCGCAGCAGCGTTCTCAATAGGAGAAACGCTGAATCCCGCGTGCCAAATTCGCCACATGATTTCTGGAAGTGCTCTAGAGCAGTTTGCTCTAATGAGTGGCAGCTTAGCGGAAGCGTCAAAATGATTTCGCAAGGTGCTCTCATTGGGCTTTGAGGCGTGTCTCTGATGTGGATTTGTTGAACAAACTGCATTCAGGCACTTGTTGTGATAAAATGAAGCCGCTTTGGGAGTTTTCCAGAGCGGCTCTTTTTCTGCATACCGTCTGGTGTCTCGGGCTGAACCGATAACGGCGGTTGAATCAACGATCTTGTGGCGAGCAGCCTGCTCAAGTTGAGGATGGCTTGTCCTCCGCCGGGAGTTTCAGATGTCGGAAGTGAACCTGAATCGCAGTCCTGAACTTCTTTCTGTTCAGTCGAGTCGTCTGGTGATCATCGATGTTCAGGAACGTCTTTTGCCTGTGATTGCGTCGCATGACACTGTGCTTGCCAATTGCGTCAAGCTTCTGAAAGGGGCAGCGTGTCTGGGGGTTCCCACCTTTGCTGCGGAGCAATATCCGAAAGGGCTCGGCCCAACTGTTGAGCCGATTGCCGAGTTCGTTGCAGAGCGTTCTGCGAAGATGCGATTCAGCGCGAGTGAGGCATTTGACTGGGTTCGCACAGGCTCAGCAGAGGATTCCCGGCATCAGGTCGTGCTGGCAGGAATTGAAACCCATGTTTGCGTTCTTCAGACCGCACTGGACCTGCTGACCGCCGGTTTCGACGTTTACGTCGTGGTTGACGCAATTGGAACCCGTTTTGCCATCGATCATGAAGTCGGGCTGCGACGTCTCGCAGATGCCGGAGTGCGACTCGTTACCACAGAAATGGCGTTGTTTGAATGGTGCGAAGTCGCCGGAACAGACGTGTTCAAACAGCTCAGCAAAATCGTCACCGGCCGCTAAGACCGTTCCGGTCTATCGAGTGGCCGCACAGCAGTGTTCTCGAAAGAAGCACGGCTGT
>JBEBTF010000060.1:0-20069 GCA_040393865.1 Planctomicrobium piriforme
TCCACTTAGCCTGCCTGTACACCATCATTAAGGGGTTGTGAAACTACCTCATGTCATCCAGAGCCGAATGCTTGCTGAGCCAGTCCGGAAGACTGAATGAAGGTGACTCGTTACAGCCAGGACGAAGAATCTCGATCGGCATCGCAAGCGATTCCCACATCTGTTCGATCCAACTGCACACACGGCCTTCTGATCAGGCACTCCTAAAGCCGCCGCCGGGCCGTTCAAGCAGAAAATCGGCTCCCCCTGAAGGTCGCCCCCAATTTTCCGCTGGATCGGTTCGCTTCGCTCGTTTCACCCCGGACTGAGGCGGCTTTGTGACGGGTGCCATCAGGCCGCGATGGTCGCAGCCGGAAAACGAAACAAAAGGAATCGCATCATGTCCAACAATCCGAAATCGTCCAGCAGAACACCGAGCCACAATGTTTATCAGGTCCGTGATGGCAAAGGAGACAAAGGGTTCTGGACCCGCATCGGAGCCGCCTGGCAGCACTCGGACGGCAACGGATTCAACATCCAGCTGGAATGCGTCCCTCTCGACGGTCGCGTCACCCTCCGCATCGCCAGTGAAAAGAAAGACTAATCCTACAACCGGGGCAGGCTGACCACCTGCCCCCACCGTTCAAGAAAGGAATCGACTCATGACCTACGCCAACCACAACGACCTCCAATCCCGTCTGTACGAATTAACCGATCTGCTCTCCGCCGGATGCGATCCCGACTTCGATCAGCACGAAGAACTGGACCGCGAGTTCCAGGAACTCCGCCTCCAGCTCAGCAACTTTCAGTGAGGGAGGGAACCATGCAACTGACGTTTGACGCCATTCAGCATCACCGCAACGGGATCTCCGGCTCTCCCTTCCATGTCGTGATGTTCCGGGATTCCAGCCAGGGACGCATGGTCGGGATTGTCTTCGAGCAAAAGCACCATGTCGCTGTCTTCAACCTCGACAAACTGGCCTTCGGAGACATCGCCTTCGGTTCCAATTCGTTCCGAGGGGATCACTACGAACCGCACTTGCGAACGGCCATCGCTCAACATCTACAGACAGGAGAAGAACAATGAGAACGATCAATCCCATCAACCCGTTCTACGCCGCCCGGATGCAACCCAAAGGGAGCACCTCTGCCCGGAATACCACTCCGCAATACGCCCGGCTGCCGGTGGCTCCCCGTAATGGGAGTCCGGTCCCGCACCTGACGAGCCTCTATCACTTCCACCGTGCCGGTGAATACGGAGACCGGAAGTATCCCGGCAACTGCGGTGGCAACCTCATCAAAGACCTGCTGCTCTACTTCCAGCCAGGACTGGTCTTCGACCCCATGACCGGATCAGGCACCTGTGCCGATGTCTGCAAGGAGTTGAACATCTCCTGCCTGTCGTTCGACATTCATCAGGGCTACGACGCTTGCAGCAGTGAAGATGCCCCCCAGGCCGAGACATTCGATTTCATCTGGGCACATCCCGCCTACTGGCGACAGAAGCTCTACGCCGATGATCCGCGAGACCTGTCACGCTCCCCCACGCTCGATCACTTCCTGCGACGCTACGGCCAATTCATCCGGAATGCCGCCAACGCTCTGAAACCGAACGGCAAACTGGCGATCCTGATGGGAGACTACTGCGACCGGGAGGAAGGCTTCGTTCCCCTCACCTGGCACACAAAACGACTGGCGTTTGCGGCTGGATTGACGCAGTGCTGCACCGACATCATCCGATTCAGCCACGGAGCCAGCAGCAGCCGGAAAGTGTACCGCTCCAGCTTTATCCCTGGACTCCACGACACCTGCATGATCTTTGAAAAACCAGCTAATGAAAGGACTCGTCCATGAAACATTTTCGTATCAACATCGAAATCGACATCACGGCCACCGACCGAGGGCAGGCCGAACGTCGGGCCAATCTGCTCTATGCCGATCTGGAGAGTCAGAACCGAATCTGGCTGAAAGAAATTCTGCCCAATGGGATTGAAGAACGTCACCCACTCAACAACAGGAGGCCGCAATGAATCAAACCATCAACCCATCGCTTCTGTGTCATCCTGACACAGAAGCCCTGATCCCCGGAAAACTCTATGCCCAGCTCTATCATGGTCGAAAACATCCGACCGACCAACTGGACGACTGGGGCTTCGATGGCCCCACGTTCGGCCCCCTCACCGCAATCGTCTCGACTTATGCCAGCACACTTCGGCTGCATGGGGAAACCGACGATCAGGAGCAATGGCTGACCATCAGGGGCGAATTCGTCGAATGGGATGGTCGTTTCTACAGCGATTGGGAGGCCTTCGTTGTCCCTAATCCTGCGGAGGACTGAGCAGATGGCCGATCCCATCTTCGATGATCTGTTCCTCGGCTGCGCTTTCGCCGCTTATGTCGAACTGGCGATCCAGTGTGGTGGTGTCCCGGACCAGGACACCACCCGCCAACTCGCTTATCGGTACTATGAGGAAGAATTATCAAAGTGTTCCACCAGTGATGAGACACGCAATCCACTTTGCAGGCTCAGACAGTCAGCTGGGGCTTAAATTTGCCAAACAGGAACTTATGTGTTAGTTCTGGGATTGTGTCAGTTTTTCACGGAGTTCCCATGCGATACATCGCCATTTTGCTTTTGCTTTCCTCCTGCACGGGGCTTGAAAAATATGAACCAAATCTCTCTGAACATCCCCAAGATCAGGAAGCATACGAGACTGATCTTGCCCAATGCCGTGATAAGGCAAAGAAACGGGACGCCGATACCAGCCAATCGCTTGCCATCGGCGCTACAGGGCTGATTGGCTATATGGCTATGTACGCCGCAAACCCAGACGATGACGGGTTCAAGTCCGGCTATACACTGGTTGATGAGTGCATGGCCAAAAAGGGCTACCCGCTCGCAAAAGAATCTGACTGATCTGAATTTTGTGAGCTTTGCAGTCAGAGGCTGAACTGACACCCTCCTGCTCGCCTGAAATCTCTCCCTGAAAAATGGGTTGAAAACGAGATGTTGAAAAAAGCTGATTGAATTTTTCCATCAGACGTCTCCCCTAAGCATGGCTTAGGAACTTTTTCACCGTGAAAATCGCAATTACGGAAATACGACGATGCAGAAAACCACAAAATCGCCTTGCTGCAATTCTGTATTTGACCATCGCCGCAAATGGTGATAGGCAGAAAATCGTGTTTACGGAAAACTGCATTTAAGGAGGGTTATGATCATCGGATTCCTGAACCAAAAGGGAGGCGTCGGCAAAACAACATTGGCCGTCCACGTCGCTGATGCCCTGTCCCGACGCAAGCAACGGGTGCTGCTGGTCGATGCCGATCCGCAGGGTTCCGCTCTCGACTGGGCCGCTGCCCGACAGGGGGAACCGCTGTTCCCGGTGGCAGGTCTGCCGAAGGCGTCCATTCACAAGGAATTGCCGCCACTGGCCAAAGGTTATGACACGGTGATCATTGATGGTCCGCCGCGTGTCTATGACGTCGCTCGATCAGCGATCATGGCCAGCGACCTGATTCTGATCCCGGTACAACCATCGCCGTATGACGTCTGGGCCGCCAAGGAAATCGTGGACATGCTCCAGGAAGCGACTGTCTTCAAACCGACCCTGAAATCTGCATTTGTAATCAATCGTAAAATCGTAAATACGGCTTTGGGACGCGATGTCATCGAAGCGTTGGCGGAATACCCGATTCCCGTTCTGGAAACCGCGATCTGTCAGAGAGTCGCCCTGGCCGAATCCGCAGCCCAGGGACAAACCGTCTTTGAAACTGCTCCCAGCAACGTCGCAGGCCGAGAAATCAAATCGCTGGTCGATGACATTCTGGAGGTGATGGCATGAAGAAAGTGACCTTCACCGGCAAACCGACCAGCCGTCCCGGAGCAGCCTCTCCCGATCACTGGGTCAACGACCGCAACGGCAACACTTCCAACGAACCCGTCAAGCGGCTGACGATCGACGTTCCCGTCTCACTCCATCAACGGGTGAAAAGCCAGTGTGCTTTGCAGGGTCTGAAGATGGCCGATGTCATCCGGGAGTTACTGGAACAACGCTTTGAAGAACCAGCGAAAGCAGGGGCCAGCCATGACACAGAATGGCAGTAATACAGAAACACGATTCTACGATTTTCCGTAATCACGATGAATCAGGATGATTTCGACGACTGGCAATCTCTGAAACCGAAACGCAAAGAGGTTCGCCTGAAACCGACGCCAGTCACGGAACGGCTGGTGGAAGCCCACGACAAAATTCTGACCGAACGGCCCGACAGAACCGATTTTCTGCACACGGTCATGTGTCAGGTTGGCCTGCCTCGCAAGGCGACGGAGGGACGGACCTTTGAACGGAACAACGGCCCGTTCAGTATTCTGATGGAGGCAGGCAAGCTCTGGAATGGCAAGGATTGGGAACCTCAGCCGCTGCCCCACGGCACGACTCCGCGTCTCGTCATGGTGCATCTCAGCTCCGAAGCGATCCGGACTCAGAACCGGACCGTAGAACTCGGTGACAGTATGCGGCAGTTCCTGCAAAGGCTGGGAATCTCCACCAGTGGCGGCAAACGAGGAGGCTACACCGTGTTCCGCAAACAGATGGAAGCCCTGGCCGCGTGTCGCCTGACCATTGGCATGACGGCCGAGGGGAGGGTGGTCACGATTGATGCCAAGCCCATCAAACGGTTCGAAGCGTGGCTGCACCATGATGGGCAACAGCAAACGCTGTGGCCCGGAGTCCTGGAACTCTCTCAAGACTTTTACGACACGCTCGCTCAGCATGCCGTTCCACTCGACCACCGGGCACTGGCCGCATTGAAGCATTCGTCGCTGGCCCTGGACATCTACACTTGGCTGGCCCACCGGCTCTGCCGCATCCGCCAGCCCAACGGGGTGATGCTCAGCTGGGACAACCTCCGTGACCAGTTCGGGCAGGAATACTCCTCATCGAAAGACTTCAAGCGGGAGTTCAAAGCCGTGCTGCGGAAAGTCTGGCTGGTCTACCCCGACGCCCGGATCGAGGAAGTCATCGGCGGCATTCGCCTCTACGAATCCCCACCCCCGATCAGTCGGACGCAAATCAGCCTGGCCGGAACCACGCCGAAACCCTGACCTGTGGATAACTCCAAGAGGGAGAAAAGTTATCCACGCTGAATCGCCCCCCACCAATACGCTGCATCACCCCCCTCTGATCGGGGCAATCCTGCGCTGAATCACCCCCCCGTAAAACCTATAGTTAGATACCTATAGTTTTCTGCCTGTAGTGGGCGAGGGGGAATTTGGGGATAAGTGGCTGAGATGACGACGATTTCGGACAAACCGCCCTGCCAGAACCAGCCGATCGGCCCGGATGGGCATTCAGGAGGGCGACCTCACCCTCAGCACCGACATACCCCGTAATCGCATTTTCAGGGGGCGTAGAAACCTTGTTCATGCGTTTCGCATCCTTGCCTGCTCTCGCCCCCCTTCACGTCTCTTTGATGCTTTTTCGCCCGAATATGCCAGACTGTCGCTGTCCTGGGGACAAATTCCGCCAACAATGAACAAGTGGACCCTGCGTGTTAAGCGAAGCACGAGACTCTTGTCGATTCTGCCGATGGCACGGAAAGTGCGGAGAGCAAACAAGTTAAGAGCAAGTCTTGAGTTCAGTAGACCTTGACAAGTCTATCAGTCACAGATAGATAAGATTTGTGGGCGAGTACGAAAAAGGAGATCATGGAATGCTTTACTCGCGTTCATTGGAAATCGAGCAGCGGTTGGACCATGTCCTCCGGCTCGTTAAAACTGGCCAGTATTCGACCCCAATGTTGGCCGATCTGGTGGGTGTCTCGATCCCGACGATCTCTCGGTGTGTCTGTGCCTTAAGAGAAAGGGGACATGATATCCGTTCGGAAAAGCGTGGGAACACTTGGCGTTACGTGCTGACACGTGGTGCATCAAGCACGGTCACTGTTGATTCTGGTCCTCTTGCCGAAGCATCGAAATGAACAAAAAGACAAAACCATGATCGAAGAAGGTGTGCCATGAATGCTGACATTCTCAAACGCATTGTGCGTGCCATTGCTGATGGATCGCAAAGCGACCTGGAGAGTCTTGCGCACACTGTGGTTGAATCCGAGCGTCAGGTTGGCCACACGAAGCTTGCCGATCAGTTAGCTGCTATCCTCGCGCGCCCACGGCCTAGTAAGCCTCCAGCCAATGAGAACCGTAAGTCGCTAGCAGAATTGCCTACCAGCCGTAGGCATGGTGAGTCTCTCGTTTCGCTCATCCCCCGTGAACTTCTTGAACACCACATGGTGCTTCCGCAGGAGATCGAAGCCCGGTTCGCACGCATCGAGAAGGAATATGCAGCCCGGGAAAGACTGGGGGCATATGGGCTACGTCCGCGCAAGACTATTCTGCTGTATGGACCTCCTGGCTGTGGAAAATCTCTCGGCGCAAAGCGACTTGCTTGGAATGTTGGCCTGCCACTTCTCAAGGTGCGCTTCGATGCCTTGATCTCCTCCTACTTTGGGGAGTCTGCCGCCAATCTTCGATCTGTTTTTGAGGCTGCCAGAGAGCGACCCTGTGTCCTGTTACTCGATGAATGCGATTTCATCGCAAGATCAAGGACCACAACTAAAGATATCGGAGAGGCTTCGCGTATTGTGAATTCGTTGCTGACCCTGATGGAAGAGTATGATGCACCCGGATTGCTCGTGGCCACAACGAATATCGAAGACTCGCTCGATTCGGCACTGTTCCGCCGCTTTGACGAAGTGTTTCTTGTGCCGCCACCTGGCAATGCCGAAATTGAAAATCTTCTTAAACTCACGCTGTCCTCCATCAATGTTGACGAGAGCGTTAACTGGCAGCCCATTGTCAAGTCCCTGTCTGGTACATCCGCTGCAATGGTTGTAAAGGCATCGCAAAATGCAGCCAAGGCGGCTGTGCTTGGCGGACAGAAAATTGTGACAACCAAACATTTGAAAGATGCGATTGCAGAGATCAAACGCGAAGACAATCCAGCCATGAATGGATAATCAAGTATGCCGGGCCAGCACCAGTTTGAACATCTTCCATTGATTCGTCGTGAGGACGGGCCAGCACGATATGCACAACCACGGTTCTTTGAAACTCAACTCACCAAGGACAATCGCGCCAATCGCGGGGCACACAGTGGCAAACTCGGCGGTCAAATTTCCACGATCACTACAAACTGGAAAGACCAACGCGACGCCCGTGCAGATGCCGGTCTTCCAAAGATCGACAAGGGGATTCCCCTTCTTTTACAGATCGACCCGATCCTGGACATAGACGATCTGCGGAATTACTTCGGGTTCGAGATCATCTCCGAACAGGATGATGGATTTGTCATTGTTGCATCTGAGGACGAATCTCTCGCATACTTCCAGAAGAAGCTTAATGATTTCATTGGTGACATCAGAGGATCGGCAGGCATTGCCAAGATTCATGAGTTGCGTCAAGACCTAACTCAGGAAGAACGCCTGCGGCGCATCCTGACCGAGCGATTGTTTGCGGAGTTACCGCAGCTTGACACCGATGCTTCCTACATCGTTGATGTCAGCGTCTCATGCCAGGGCAACTGGATTCTCCCCAAAAAACCAAAGCGAAGTCGTAAATACACCGACAAGACTTGGGCAAAGAAGGAGGCTGAGTGGTCCGAGAAACGCAACAAAGCCTACGAACAATGGGACGAACTCAAAGACGAGCGACTTGAAACCGTCCAGCAATTTGTCGACTTCTACCAAGGTCAAATCACTGGAGATGCAGCCCCCAATTCTGACGTTCCTCCGGACTATTTCGAGTTGCGAATCAGGATTTCCGGCCGTGGTCTCAAGGATATGGTTCTCAACCACCCGTACATTTTCGAGGTTGCGGAACCGGATGATATCGAACTTCCCCAGGCCCATGCCCGGCAACTACGTGAAATTCAGACACGACTGACGATTGTCCCTCCAACGGAAGACGCCCCGGCTGTATGTGTCATTGATAGTGGTATTCAGGAAGAGCACGTCTTACTGGAACCCGCGATCGATAAGGCTACTTCCCATTGTTTCTTGCCCAATATCTCTGAAACGGATGTTGCAGATTATGTTCCAGCTGGTGGGCATGGAACCCGTGTCGCTGGCGCGATTCTCTACGCCGACGACATCCGCAATGAAGGGGATGTCACTTGTCAGACTTGGATTCAAAATGCTCGCGTCCTGGATGATGAGTGCAGGATGCCCAACGAAGTTCTGCCGCCTGCACTCATTCGTGATGTGGTGCTGCATTATCACAACGGCCCCCGAAATACTCGCATTTTCAATCATTCGATCAATGCGGACGCGCCGTGCCGACGGAAGCATATGTCAGCATGGGCAGCGGAAATTGACCGGCTGAGCAACGAGCATGACATTCTTGTCATCCAAAGTATTGGAAATCTTCGACCGTCCCATCCAGCTCCCCAAGCAGGTGTTACAGAGCTTCTGTCAACGGGGAAAGTCTATCCTGACTATCTCAGTGAGGACTGTTGCCGCTTATCTAATCCAGCTCAGAGTTTTCAAGCCCTGACCGTGGGGTCAGTGGCTTATAATCTCTACGAACAAGACGACTGGCGGAGCTTCGCATCTCAACCGGGCGAACCGTCGGCGTTCTCCCGTTCCGGTCTTGGAATCTGGGATTCCATCAAACCGGAAGTTGTCGAATTTGGGGGTGATTTACTACGGACGCCGGGCAATACCCCAAGTGTTACCGCTCCTGGACATGCCAAGGAATGCTATCCGCCATTGGTGCGGTCCACACTTCATGGAGGACCAGCCTTTGATCGAGATGATATCGGCACATCCTACGCTGCCCCCAAGGTCACACGCATTGCAGCGAGGCTTCAATCTGTGCTGCCGGAAGAGTCCTGCCTGCTCTACCGCGCTTTGATCGTCCAGTCAGCACGATGGCCCGACTGGGCAAACAGCCTGTCCAAGGAGCAGAAATCCTCTTTGATGAAACGCATTGGCTATGGCGCGCCTGACCTTGAGCGAGCAACCACAAATACCCCGTATCGAACGAACTTCATCACGGCAGGAGAACAGGAAATCAAACAGGGAGGCTGTCACGTCTATCAGGTTCCCATTCCCCATGAGATTCGCCGTGCCGGTGCAGATTATAACATTCTGGTCGAAGTGACCCTGTCCTACGCCGCTGAGCCACGACGTACCCGCCAAACCCATCGGGGCTATCTCTCAACTTGGCTGGACTGGGTGAGCAACCGAAAAGATGAAACCATGGAGTCATTCATTCCATGGGCGCTCAAGGGGGAGGAGCAAATCGAACGTGAAGGAAAAAGTTTGGGCTGGGTAGTTGCTGCCCGATCTGGGGACGGTCAAGTCACAGACATCCGCCGTAGTGTAGGCACAGTTCAGAAAGACTGGACCTACATCAAATCGCACTCCCTTCCGGAAAATTTCTGCATCGCCGTGCGTGGCCACAAAGGCTGGAGCAAAGACCCGGACAACACGGCCAGCTACACTTTGGCAGTCACATTCGAAATTGTGGGCAAGGAAATCGAGATCTACGATCCCCTTCGAACCGCAGTGCTGGAATTGCAGGCTGAGCTTGGCGAAATCGAAACTGAAGCCGAAGTCGAGATCGATGATGTCGGCTGAATCACCAGCCTGACGAATGGATGATTCACACGATTCGCAATAGGCGATCAACCATAAAGAAGAGGAACAGATCGGGTGGCAAAAGCCGTAACGAAATCGAACAGTGGAAATGGGGCGAACCTTGGGTTCGAGACGTCCCTTTGGAAAGCGGCCGATGCCCTGCGTTCCAATATGGACGCTGCTGAATACAAGCATGTCGTCCTGGGCCTCATCTTCCTGAAATACATCTCCGATGCGTTCGAGGAGAAGCACGCGGAGCTTGATGCCGAGCGTGAAAATGGGGCTGATCCAGAAGATCCAGACGAATATCGTGCCGTCAACATCTTCTGGGTACCGCCAGAAGCCCGCTGGACAAAGCTGAAGGCCGAAGCCAAGCAGACAGCTATCGGCAAAACCATCGACGATGCCATGCTGGCCATCGAGCGAGACAACCCAAGCCTCAAGGGGGTATTGCCCAAAGATTACGCCCACCCCCGACTTGATAAACAGCGACTGGGACAGCTAATCGACCTGATTGGCAACATCGGTCTGGGCGATCAGGAAAACCGTTCGAAGGACATCCTGGGGCGTGTCTACGAATACTTTCTTTCAGAATTTGCCAGTGCCGAAGGTAAAAAGGGAGGCCAGTTCTACACGCCCCGGTCAGTTGTGCGCGTGCTGATCGAAATGCTCGCCCCTTATAAAGGACGCGTTTACGACCCCGCTTGCGGTTCGGGCGGCATGTTCGTGCAATCCGAGAAGTTCATTGAAGAGCATGGCGGTAAGCTGGGGGACATCAGCATTTATGGTCAGGAGTCGAACCATACGACCTGGCGTCTGGCGAAGATGAACCTGGCCATTCGTGGGATCGACTCCAACCTGGGCAAGGAACATGCCGACAGT
The DNA here is from genome assembly GCA_040393865.1 of Planctomicrobium piriforme. Taxonomy (GTDB): domain Bacteria; phylum Planctomycetota; class Planctomycetia; order Planctomycetales; family Planctomycetaceae; genus Planctomicrobium; species Planctomicrobium piriforme_A. Next base: position 10,501 of record JBEBTF010000060.1, read on the forward strand.
TTTCACCGAGATCTGCACCCGGATCTGAAGGCTGACTACGTCATCGCCAATCCACCATTCAATGACAGCGACTGGCGAGGCGATCTCCTCAGGGACGACAAACGATGGCAGTTTGGCTTACCGCCCGCAGGGAATGCCAACTTTGCCTGGGTGCAGCACTTCATTCACCACCTTGCACCGACCGGCTTGGCGGGGTTCGTGCTGGCCAACGGCAGTATGTCTTCCAATCAATCTGGTGAAGGGGACATCCGCAAGAACATCATCGAAGCGGACCTGATCGACTGTATGGTCGCCCTTCCGGGGCAACTCTTCTACAGCACGCAGATCCCCGTTTGCCTCTGGTTCATCACCCGAAATAAAGGAAACGGCCGGTTTCGCAAACGATCGGGGGAAACGCTGTTCATCGATGCCCGCAAATTGGGAACGATGATCGACCGGGTGCACCGTGAACTGACCGACGACGACATCAGCACCATCGCCGATACCTACCACGCCTGGCGCGGCGACAAGGAGTGCGAAAAGAAATATGAGGACGTTCCCGGCTTCTGTAAATCCGTCTCGCTCGACGACATCCGTCACCACGGCCACATTCTGACGCCGGGGCGCTACGTCGGAGCCGCCGAAATTGAAGACGACGGCGAACCTTTCGAGGAGAAGATGAAACGCCTCACCAATGAACTACGCAAGCAAACGGAGCAATCCGCCAAACTGGACAATCTCATCTGGGCCAATCTGGGGGACATCGGCTATGGCGAGTGAGTGGAAAATGCAGCGTCTCGACCAACTTGGCCGAATTGTCACGGGAAAAACGCCTTCGTCAAAGGGGGAAGGGTATTTCGGTGGCTCTATTCCATTTGTAACGCCCACCGACTTTGACGGTCGTCGCATAATCTCGGACACAGGCCGTTATCTAAGTGAGGAAGGAGCTACATCTGTTGCAAGTGCTCGCATACCGGCTGATACTGTTATGGTTACTTGTATCGGTTCCGATATGGGGAAGGCTGCAATCGCAGGCTGTGACTGCGTGACCAACCAACAAATCAACAGCATTTTGGTGGAAGATGACAATCATCCACAATTTGTTTACTACAATTTATGTGGCCGTAAGGATGAAATCCGATCTACAGCAAGTGGATCTGCCCAACCGATCCTCAATAAGTCTGGATTCGGCGCACTCAAGATAAATCTCCCTCCTTTGCCTGAGCAGCAGGCCATCGCGTGTATTCTGGGCGCGCTCGATGACAAGATTGAATTGAACCGGCAGCGGAACAGGACGCTGGAAGCGATGGCGCGGGCGATCTTCCAGAGTTGGTTCGTCGATTTCGACCCAGTCAATGCCAATGCTGCAGGCCAACATCCCCCCGGCCTCTCAAAAGAAATCGCCGCTCTGTTCCCGGATTCCTTCGAAGAGAGTGGACTTGGCCCCATTCCCAAAGGCTGGCGCGTGGCTAAACTCGGTGATGTTGCTGATGTAAACTGGGGTGATACAAGCGTCACCAAAAACTCTTATACTGACCAAGGATTCATTGCCTACAGTGCTAAAGGACCGGATGGATTTCTTTCATATTACGATTTTGATCGAGTAGGCATTGTGGTCAGTGCTATCGGCGCAAACTCGGGATTTACTTGGCTTGCTCGTGGTAAATGGTCATGTATCAAAAATACGCTGAGGCTTTGGACGACAACTGCGGACATTTCGACGGAATACCTTTTCTTTGCCACTCATGGGAACAAGAAGTGGCCGCTTCGCGGCTCCGCTCAGCCGTTTATTTCGCAATCAGATGCGAGAAACATGCGTGTTTTGTATCCAGCTAATGGAGTCGCTATGCGATTCGGGCAACTTGTTGCCCCATTCTTTGAGAGGGTACACGATAACGAGTACGAATCCCTCACCCTCGCTGCTTTACGAGATACACTGCTGCCAAAGCTGATTTTCGGACAACTGCGAGTGCCGGATGCGGACCGGATCATCGGGAGGGGGAAATAGCCACAATTTTCCATGAAATACTCTATCGATCTAAACCGGTATGACGCATGCCCGCGGTTCAATGACTGGCTGGATGAGCAGCACATTGATCAGCTCGGTGAACTGGACATTCTCGGATTCCGCCCACGTCCCAGTTTTGTCCTGTTCTCTCTTAGCCAGGACACTTACCAGACATCATTTGGTGATTTTCAGCAAACCCGGCAGAACGAACTTCGTGATTCCGTGTTCAGCGATTTCCCGTCTCCAATTGCGTATTACTTTTACCGCTTTGAGAACGGTTACGAGAACAACCTTCAACGTCTTCACTTTTTGCGCGACACATGGGAGTCAATCGTCGATGTGTTGCACGCTATTGCAATTGCCGAATGCAGGTTTCGACGAATAGCATTGGCGGAACCGCTAAAGTGCAACAGTCTTCTTTCCGATAGCATTGCGCAACGTATCCAGAATATCGAGCTTATTCTTGACCAGGCTGCCGCCATAGGAGTAACACTCGGTCTTTCTCGCATCGTAACGGCCACTGTTCTCCAGACGATGAGAGAACTGAATCAGACGCGAAACGCGTTTTCCCACAGTGCTGCACAATCTGAAGCACAAGCTCACACATGGATTGCCGAGTGCATTGAGGATGTGCTCGACGTGATCGATGATATATCCGGACTAGCTGGTGTTCATATTCTTAAGTATGTATGCCATAAGGACGTTAATACTCTCCGCTGCGAAGTGTTTCGCGGTCATGGAGGAACAAAAACTCTGAAAGATGTGCCACTGACGGCAGATCAAGTTGCAAGTTCAGGAAAGTATTTCACGCTAGACCACATGCTCTTAGTCTGTGATGGTTCAATCTTCAGCTTGAGGCCATTTATGCATTTCCAGAGCGATCCTTCTGGCCATGCAACCAGGCTTTGTTTGTATCGCAAAGCAAGAGGTGATACGCCAAATCGACTGCTTGAGTACGAGATTGCAGGGATTGCTGTCCGTCACAATGAAGACCGAAATATTTTCAAACCAGAACTCGATGAAATCCGTGGCCTCTTCGGCTTGGGACCAGACTGAGGAGGAGTAACGTGTCATCCAATTTTACAGAATCAATCGTTGAACAAGCAGCCCTCTCTTGGTTGGACGCCCTTGATTATAGCATCATCCATGGCCCACAGTTGATCGACTCAGAACGGGACGGGGACTATGGTGTCATCATTCTCGAAGACCGGTTGCGGCAAACGCTTCAACGGCTGAACCCGAAAATTCCAGCAAGTGCCATTGAAGAAGCCTTTCGCAAGCTGACGCGGCCAGATTCCCCCTCGCTGATCGGTGGCAATCATGCCATGCATCGATTGCTGGTCGAAGGTGTGCCGGTGGAAGTGCAGCGGGCTGATGGGACGCTTGGTGGTGATATCGTGCGGGTCTTCGATTTCGATGACCCCGAAAACAACGATTTCCTGGCGGTCAACCAGTTCACCATTACGGAGAACAAGCATGAACGACGTCCGGACGTAATCATTTTTGTGAATGGTCTCCCGCTCGCAGTGATTGAACTCAAGAATGCCGCTGATGGAAACGCCACACTCTGGGGGGCCTTCAACCAGTTACAAACCTATAAGCAGCAGATCCCCACATTGTTCACCTGGAATGCTGCCTTGGTGATTTCCGATGGCGTGCAGGCCCGCATTGGCACACTGACGGCTGACCGTGAACGCTTCATGCCATGGCGAACGATTGATGGAGAAGAACTGGCCCCGTCCTCAATGCCCGAACTGCAAGTTGTGCTGGAAGGAGCATTCGAAAAAACACGCTTCCTACAATTGCTGCGTCATTTCACCGTCTTCGAAGATGATGGAAGCGGAAAACTCACCAAAAAGATGGCCGGGTATCACCAGTTTCATGCGGTGAATCTGGCTTTGGCAGCCACGCTTAAGGCAACCGACACTGAGGGGGACCGCCGCGTTGGTGTGGTCTGGCATACACAAGGATCGGGCAAAAGCCTGACCATGGCATTCTATGCTGGACGGGTGGTTCTCGAACCAGCGATGAAGAATCCGACTGTCGTGGTCATCACAGACCGAAACGACCTCGACGACCAACTCTTCGGCACCTTCGCCAAATGCAAGGAATTGTTGAGACAGGAACCGGTTCAGGCTGAAAGCCGGGGGCAACTCCGCGAACTGCTCACAACAGATTCCGGCGGCGTCATCTTCACCACGGTTCATAAGTTCTTTCCCACCGCTGAGGAGGCCAGATTTCCGCTGCTTTCGGATCGTCGGAATATCGTTGTCATCGCGGATGAAGCCCACCGCAGCCAGTACGACTTCATTGATGGCTTTGCAGCCCACATGCGGAACGCCCTGCCGGGAGCATCGTTCATCGGCTTCACCGGAACCCCCATCGAACAGGCGGACGCCAACACCAGAGCAGTGTTTGGAGATTATGTCAGCGTCTACGACATCGAACGAGCGGTCAAAGACGGCGCGACCGTTCCAATTTATTACGAAAGCCGGTTGGCGAAGCTGAAGCTCGACGAATCGAAAAAGCCGAAGCTGGACGACGAGTTCGAGGAAGCGACCGAGGGCGAAGAAGAGATCGCCAAGCACAAGCTGAAGACGAAATGGGCTGCCCTCGAATCACTTGTCGGCGCGAAGGAACGCATCCAATTGGTGGCGGCGGACCTTGTCGCCCACTGGGAAAAACGTCTGGAAACGATGGACGGCAAAGCGATGATTGTCTGCATGAGTCGTCGCATCTGCATTGATCTGTACAACGAATTGATTGCACTTCGCCCTGAATGGCACCATGACGATGACGACAAAGGGGTGATCAAAATCATCATGACAGGTTCAGCGGCCGATCCCGCTGAATGGCAGCCCCATATTCGTTCGAAATCCCGCCGTGAGGAACTGGCGAAGCGATTTAAAAATCCGCAAGACCCGTTCAAGGTGGTGATCGTCCGCGATATGTGGCTGACGGGATTTGATGCTCCCTGCCTACACACGATGTATGCCGATAAGCCCATGCGCGGTCATGGCCTGATGCAGGCCATCGCCCGTGTAAACCGTGTCTTCAAAGACAAGCCTGGCGGATTGATTGTCGACTATCTGGGACTGGCTCACGAATTAAAACAAGCATTGGCAACCTACACCGAAAGCGGTGGTCAGGGGCAAACGGCGATTGACCAGGAAGTCGCCATTGGGCTGATGCAGGAGAAGTTCGAGATCAGTTCGGCCTTCTTTCACGGCTTTGACTACTCCGGCTTCGTGACAGGCAATGCGACTCAGAAGCTGGGCGTTCTGCCTGCCGCCCAGGAACACATCCTGAAACAGGAGGACGGGAAAAGCCGATTTGCCAAAGCGGTTGTTGAATTGTCGAAGGCCTTCGCCTTGGCGGTCCCATCTGACGAAGCAATGTCCATTGTGGACGATGTGGCATTCTTCCAGGCTGTCAAATCCGTGCTGACCAAGTCCATCAGTGACGGAAAGCGTGATCCCAATGACATCGACTATGCCATCCGACAAATTGTCTCGAAAGCCGTCTCCTCGGACGAGGTGATCGACATCTTCGCAGCCGCCGGGTTGAAGAAGCCGGATATTTCCGTGCTGTCGGATGACTTCTTGGCTGAAGTTCGAGGTATGCCACAGCGGAATCTGGCTGTCGAAATGCTGCGAAAGCTGCTTGATGGCGAGATTAAGCAACGGTCGAAGAAAAACGTCGTCCAGGCCCGATCATTTCTGGAGATGCTGGAGAAATCCATTACACGTTACCAGAACCGAGCCATCGAAACAGCAGCCGTCATCGAAGAATTGATCGGCTTGGCTAAGGAAATGCGAGAGGCCCAGCAGCGAGGCGAACAACTCGGCCTGACAGACGATGAAGTTGCGTTTTACGACGCTTTAGAAGTTAGCGACAGTGCGGTCAAAGTGCTCGGCGACGACATTCTGAAACTGATTGCTCAGGACTTGGTCAAAGCGGTTCGGAACAACCTGACCATCGACTGGACCGTGCGTGAGAATGTGCGGGCCAATCTGCGTGTCATCATCAAGCGGATTCTCCGTAAACATGGCTACCCGCCGGACAAGCAGGAGAAGGCGACCAACACCGTGCTGGAGCAGGCAGAGACGCTTTCACGGGCGTGGGTTGGGGAGTGAGTTAGTGGTCGTAAGTGGAACTATTGTAACATTGGATTGGTTTGAGTACCAGCAGTTGATATGTGCCAAGTCTTGGCAAGGTCTTGGCTCACACTCGGCAGCTTATTGTGTTCACTGTCTGATAATGAAATTAGGCGCTGCAGGTCTATGAGTGAGGCATCCAATCGAATCCAACAACGACGGATTGCTCAGGCTGCCGTCGCAACCATTACAGCGAACGCAGCCAATGTAGTTGTGATACACTATTCCTGCGAGAGCTTTTACGATCGCCCCAACGGAGCATCTCCACGAATCACATCAATTGCAGTCAGGAACCTGAGTTCGGCACAGACTACGTCCTTTTCTATCCATCAGGTTGCCGAACGTGACAAGAAGCGAACGCCAGACGCGATTGAGGCATGTTACGATGAACTTGAAAAGAAGATGCTCAAGGAATTCTACGACTACGTTGAGACTCACAAGAGCCACTTTTGGCTTCACTGGAATATGCGTGACATTAACTATGGATTTCCCGCAATTGCACACAGATTCAAAGTGCTCGGAGGAAGGCCCGTCGACATCCACGAATCACAACTGTTTGATCTTGCGAGAATTCTCGTCGGGCTATTCGGTGTAGGGTACGCTGGCCATCCGCGACTAACATGGCTGGTTCAACGCAATAAAATAAGCGATAGAGATTTATTGAGTGGCGAAGAAGAGGCAAAAGCCTTTGAGGGTAGTCAGTATGTAAAGCTTCATCAATCCACTCTCCGCAAAGTTGATATCCTTGCTAATATCTTTGGTCGAACCGCTGATGGAACCTTGCAGACAAACGCGAAGTTGGGCGAGATTTACGGGAGTCATTTTCGTTTTGGACTGGAGATGATACGGGACCACTGGATTGTTGCGGTCTTAGGAATTGGTGGTTCCATTGCCAGCCTTATTGGATTGGTGCTCTATTTTTTCAATGGTGGGTGATACGAAAGCAGACAACCATCCCGGTACGGCTTAGAAATTGCTCTGGCCCGGTGGATCAAGCAGACGACGCAATGTTGTATTCCAATCGGCCAGCCCTTCCAGGAAAAGTTCAACTGGTGTCCTCCCGCCTCCATAAAAAAAGGCCGTCATGTCATTTCTGACAGACGGCCTTTTTCGTTTTCAGAACATCTTCGACAGTGAGATGTTTCAAATACGTCTAAAATTCTCCGACGACTAATCCGTCGTTTCGAATTGCCAATCGTTGAAGAGTGGTTTCGCTCATGTTCTCAGAAATGAAGCGAACGCTTCCGTCTCCCATCGTACAGTGCACTCCCCCGGTGTGATTTGAGGACAAAGCATTGTTGTGAGTGTACTTTTGGAAATATCCACCAGCATTGGAAGAACTGAGATTGCTGGAATTGATCGGAAATCGGATTGACGTTTGATTGCATGCCCAAACAGAACTGGTTGTGATCGAAACCCACATTCCTCCAGAATATGCACCCTGGCGCAGGTCATGAAGACCTCCAATAACTCCCTTCGTTCCTAACACGTCCTTAATCTCTCGGCTTGATTCACTAACAACCAGAATATTTGAACTTCCATCCGTAAGATCCCGCATCTTCATATTGCTGCGGTAATAGATAGTTCCATTTTTAGCTTCATATCCGTAGGTGGATGCCGCATATAAATCCGACTGGGTATTCGGATCTCGAGTATGTCCTGCAATGCTGACATAGTCACTGTTCTGAACTGGAACAGTCGTCCCATGAACGCCCTGTTGAGAGAGTGGAACAGCATGAGCGTTCACCGCTGGCAGGCTGCTACTTGGGCACGTGATGTAGCTGATTCTGGCAGTTTTGAAGATATCAATCTGGGGAGCATCAAAAGCCCCCCCTTGCAGCATGAATCGATCCCCCTCATTAAAACGCAACTGATTATAGAGTGCTGACTGATCCATGAACGGCAGTACGAAAACATGCCAGGAAGCGCCGTAAGGGGTGTAGCCGTTGCTGGGAAATACGGAATGCACGTCATGATAATTATGAAGTGCCAGCCCCATCTGCTTTAAATGGTTTTTGCACTGACTGCGTCGAGCGGCCTCTCTCGCCTGCTGGACTGCAGGTAGCAGCAGCGCAATCAAAATTGCGATGATCGCGATGACAACCAACAGTTCAATCAACGTGAAGCCGACACGTGTTCTGCCCGACCGCGATGGGCGACCGGAATTGCAGTTCTGATACTCTGCATGAGGGGAAACAGCTAACATAAAACTTCCTCAAACAACTTTTATTCACAACTTACGAAAAACAACCGACACAACAGAAAATATGGCTTGCCAGGAGATAACACCAAATCACACAAACTGAACTTCCTGCCTTCGCCCCAATGGTGCAATCAACAGGACCTCAAACTCAAAAAAATGAATAACTCCGGCAGCAGTAATTTTTAGTGCAAGCGTGCCTAAATCTAGAATTGCGGCAACACAATCCCACACTGATTTATTTCGTTTTCAAATCAAAGTTCACATCATCACGATTAGAGCTAACGTCGTAAGCCAGCGTCGTTTTCGAATGGTACTCCGCAGGGAGAATCTCTTTGCGGATCTCTCCTCCCTCGCTATCCAGCTTCCCTGGGACAACTTCGGTGGCGGATATTTGTACACGGTGCCGCCCGGGAACCGCACCCTTTACCCCTTCGCTGTAATAAAGCGTGTATTCTCCAGACTCTGAAGTTCTCCCAGCCGAGCTCCGGCCATTCTCAGGTAGGAAAACGATTGACGCGTCAGGGAGAGGCTCGCCATTTAAGGTGACCACACCACTGATCAGAAATGTTTCTGGACGACTTGACTGAGATGAGCAACCTGCCATCAAGACAAGCACGAACATGGCGTTTTTGAATTGACCCAAGTCTCTCAAGAGATTGCCCTCGAATAAGTAATCCCAACACTGAGCACCATCTCAGGACCTTGAACAGGGAGACAGTCGGTTAGCGCACGGCGACACATCAAACGGGCCTGAGATGACGGACGCTAACAAAATGATTCTGCAAGCTCAACTATCCATAAACCATTCTCGTTAAATTAATCCCGAACGACATACTAGGATTGTGGGCCCCTCAACAATGCAGAAACTCTTATAACATTCGCCACCAAGAGCATCCTGCCCTATCTCCCTATTGAGACACAGCTTAGAACCGCCTATAAACAAACGTTGACTCCAACTGAGATTGCATGACTCGGCCCTTAAATTGGCTTTGTTCACCGCAAGAATCCACAACAACAAATCCACATATCACCAACTGCTAATGGGATTACTAATACTGCTCCGAATTCCTGGCAATCCCAGAGTCGCGATTCGTTTCCATACAGTGACCAGACTAAGCAATTGCATCGATTGATCTATGTCGAATGAACCAATCTGTGATCCTCTGATCGACTGACGTTTCTCCACATACTTAGACAGAATTACTCTCTAACAGAACCTGAG
>JBEBTF010000061.1:0-19694 GCA_040393865.1 Planctomicrobium piriforme
GATGAAACGTAACTCGCCGCGTGGTGGAAGCGTGGAAATTAATTCGTAAGGTGCTCTCGACAGCATCGATTTGCCATTGGTAGCGAAGCAACCTTCTCCACTGGAGAAAGGCGGAATTCCGCATGCTGCAACCGACACACAAATTCACGAAATACTCTACTGAGCTTTCTCTGCCACGATAGGTTCTGGAGGCGGCCAGATCAGGCGTTTTGCTGACCGAAGTGCCTTTCGGACACCGCTATAAAGTACCGCTCGATGCGACTGGAAGAGAACAATGTTTCCCATCCCGAGACGATGCGGCCAGAGATGATCCAGATAGGAACCGGGAGTCGAACAACTATCCATCAGTTCGATCTCAGGCATCATCGCAGCAACATAGTTTGCCAGTTCAATCTCGGCCCAGGCTCCGGGGCTCCCTTCCCGATAAGCTGAATCCCAACCAATCTTGAATGCGAACAGTGTCTTCCCTGCGATCAGATTGCATGTCGAAGCAATGACGTTGCCGCCTACCAGCAATTCTCCAAACAGAATTCCACGTTCTGCGGCGCTCGCATTGGCGAAGTCTTCAAAGAATGCTCTGTGAGCCGGATCGCACGCCATGGCAGTTCCGGTGTCACGTTTCCACCCGCGTTGCTCCAGATCCAGAAAGCGAGTCACCGCAGCAGGAACTTCGTGAGCCTCGCTGATCACTCGGAATTCAACGACTCCGCGTCGCTCTAATTTGGTGTATGCCCGACGCAACGACTTACGGCGATTTCGGGAAAGGCAGGTGTCAAAAACCTGACTGCGATCAACTTCGTTCAAATTCAGGCAGGCTCTTGGCCAGATATGATTCAGATGAACCTGAAAACCAGTCAGAGCTGCCGATGTGTACACAGTTTCTGCGAACTGCGAATCGACGCAGACGGAATTCATCACCATTCCATGACGAAACCGGGTCGACTTCAGAAAATGCAGGTACGTCAGAATCGCCAGACGCGAGACAGTGCCATCAACCAGCATTCCCCCCTGAAACTGATAAGCAGAAATGTGATCGTTCAGGTGCGGAAACGGGATGTGCGACGATGCATTAACGGGGCGTGTGGCTGTCAGCAGGACAATTTCCCGATTGCTGTTTTCCACAACCCATAATGAAAAGCCGCCTGACGGTGACAGATGTTTGGCTTGAGACAGAATGAAGTGAGGATGCAGAAACGGATTGGGATGCATCGAACATTTTGCAAGACGCTCCCACTCTTTGATGAATTCGCCATTCAACTCATTCAGCAACACTTCTCGTGCTGTCAGGTTGCCTGGAATTTCCAATGAGTACATGAAAGGGTCAGTATCTTCAAAAGTGACAGTTCGTCATCTCGACTGAAAACGCGATTCCGGCCCATTAACGGTTGATATGGACCCGCTTCCAACAAAACCGTGGATTGCCGACACCAGAGAAGTCACACAGCCCCATCTTCTGAAGCAGAACTTCTATCAGAGCATTTCGCAGCAACCCTTAGTACATCCCTTAACAGCGCGAGTTTTGTCCCCCACACACTGAATCGATTTAATGCACCATACCTGACGATTTCGTTAGAATTCGCGAGAATCGACCAGACACTCATAAAACGCACTTGAGCCTCCAAAACACGCCCGGATTCTGCCGGTTGTATGGCCTGTAACCCGAAAATATCCTGATCCCCTTCCAAACAGGGACTCTGGATTCATTCAACCTCTCATCCGTCTGCCCCGGGATGGCGTTGAAATAAAAATCCCCTCTGTGGATCTCACAGAGGGGACATCGTTACTCGAATTTGCCCCCTGCGGTCACGGGGCACCCAACCACCAGAAGGTTCGTCAAACGACCTCGGTTGTCTTCGCCGGAAGATCCGTATGTGCGTGAACAGTGTCCGAGTGGGCATGCTGAGTAGAGTGATGTGAGCCGCTATGGTGACCATGCACGCCGAGCTTGCCGCCCCAGAACTTTGTCGACAGATACCGCAGAACGACATAGAACGTCGGAGTCAGAATCAATCCGAAGAGGGTCACACCCAACATCCCGGAGAAGACCGCCGTTCCCAGTACCTGACGCAACTCGAATCCCGGCCCCGTTGCTCTCGCAAGCGGCAACACTCCGAGAATAAATGCAAACGACGTCATGATGATCGGCCTCAACCGCAGTCGGCAGGCCTCAATTGCCGCGTTATACGATGACATTCCTTCTTCTTCGAGTTGCTTCGCGAACTCGACGATCAACACCGCATTCTTCGCCGCAAGACCAATCAACACCACAAAGCTGATCTGCGTGATCAAGTTGTTATCCATCTCTCGGACCCAGACCCCGAGCAACGCAAACGGCAAACAGACAGGAGCAATCAGGATGATTGCCAGTGGCAAAGACCAGCTTTCGTATTCTGCTGAGTGCACGAGGAACACGAACAGCACGCATAACGGGAAGATGAACAGTGCAGTATTCCCTGCGAGCTGTTGTTGATAGGCCAGGTCGGTCCAGGCAATTGACATCCCCGGTGGCAGCACTTCTCTTGCAAGACGCTCAATCGTGGCAATCGATTGACCTGAACTGTATCCCGGTGCTGTATCGCCCTGCACTTCCGCAGAAGAATACATGTTGTAGCGCACCACTCGGTCTGGTCCGCTTTCCCACCGGATATCCATCACCGACCCCAGCGGAACCATCTGACCAGCAGCGTTTCGAGTCTTAATTCGCCGAATATCTTCTGCCTGATCGCGGAACTGGTCTTCTGACTGCATACGAACCTGAAACGTACGACCGTACAGGTTGAAATCGTTGACGTAGGCTGTCCCCAAATAGGACTGCAACGCGTCAAACACATTCGTCACCGGGACGTTCAACATGTTGGCCTTAACGCGGTCGATATCGGCAAACAATTGAGGACTTGAAGCCCGGTATGTGGTGAACACTCCGCGCAACGTCGGGTCCTGATTTGCCTTCGCAACCAGTTCGTCAGTGGCTGCCTGCAATTCTCTCGGGCCGTATCCTCCGCGATCTTGAACAAGGAACTTATATCCACCGGACGTTCCCAGTCCCTGTACTGGAGGAGGGCCGATCACAAACACGTTCCCGTCTTTGATCTGAGACAGTTCTTTCTGCAACGCGCCCAACTGATTGATAATGGGACCTTTCTGCTTGTGTGCATCCTTTCCAAGATGCGGCACAGCAAAAATCGCCGCCGAGTTCGGGCTGTTTGTTCGAGTGGCTCCAGAGAAACCGACGAAGCCGACGGCGTGAGCCACTTCCGGGTTCTTCAGAATGATCTTCGTCGCTTCTTTCACCACCGCATCAGTTCGTGCGAGTGACGCACCGTCAGGCAGCTGCACGACCGTAATCAGGTATTGCTTGTCCTGTTGAGGAATAAATCCCGTCGGCACTTTGGTAAAGCCGTACCCAGTCAGAGCAACCAACCCACCATAGAGTGTCAGCGGAATGAAGACCCGACGCAGATTCCAACCGACAAACCGTGCATAGCGATCACTGGTCCAGTCGAACGCACGGTTAAACAGTTTGAAGAACCACCCGAGGAAGAAATCCCAGACACGAGTAAACCAGTCTTTCTTCGCCCCGTGCGGCTGCAGCAGCAATGCACACAATGCCGGACTGAGTGTCAGCGAGTTGAACGCCGACAACAGTGTCGAGACGGCGATTGTTAAAGCGAACTGCCGATAGAACTGCCCAGAGATCCCGGAGATGAACGCTGTCGGCACGAACACCGCCGTCAAACCGACGGCAATCGCGATGACAGCCGGCGTCACTTCAGTCATCGCTTTATAGGATGCCTCTCTGGGAGAGAGACCATTGGCGATATGGCGTTCAACGTTCTCAACCACCACGATCGCATCGTCCACCACGATCCCGATCGCCAGCACCAGCCCGAAGAGCGAGAGCATGTTGAGCGAGAACCCGAATGCGGACATCGCCGCAAACGTTCCAATCAATGAGACCGGAATGGCCACGAGAGGAATCAAGCTCGCCCTCCAGTTCTGCAGGAAGAGCAACACCACGATCACAACGAGAATCGCCGCTTCAAAGAGCGTATGAATCACCGAATCAATCGACTCGCGAACAAAGGAGGTCGGGTTGTAAACGATGCGGTATTCCAAACCCTCCGGGAAGTCCTTGGACAACCGTTCGATTTCACGTTCAACCGCATCCGCCGTTGCCAGTGCGTTCGAACCTGGTCGTTGAGTGATCGCCACAGATGACGCTGGATTCCCGTCGAGATAGCTATTGATGGTGAACTCACGCCCGCCCAATTCAACGCGGGCGATGTCTTTCACTTTCACAACACGCCCATCATCACCGGTGCGAACGACGAGCTCTTCAAACTGATCCTTTTCCAGTAGCCGTCCGAGCGTACTGACAATCAGTTCAAAGTCAGCGGCACGGTTCAATGGAGGTTGACCAATCACCCCGGAGGCGACCTGAACGTTCTGGGCGCGAAGAGCCGCAGCAACGTCAGCAGGCGTCAACGAAAGATGTGCCATCCGGTCGGGATTCAGCCAGATGCGCATACTGTATTCACGCAATCCCAGCTGGTTCACAGCACCGACACCGTCGACGCGAGCGAGTGCGTCGCGAATCTGAATCAGTGCATAGTTTCCAATATAAAGCTGATCATATTTCCCTTCTGGAGAGATCAAGTGAATGACCATCAGCAAGTCGGGAGACGCTTTGATCGTGGTGGTCCCCAGACGCCTGACGTCTTCCGGAAGTCGAGCTTCCGCAATCGCCACGCGGTTCTGAACCAGAACCTGAGCCTTATCCAGATCCGTTCCCAGTTTGAACGTAATGGTCAGCTGCATCTGGCCGTCAGTCGTACACTGCGACGACATATACAGCATGTCTTCGACGCCGTTGACTTCCTGTTCAATGGGAGTCGCCACGGTATCCGCAATCACGGACGGAGAGGCCCCAGGATACGACGCTCGCACCACAATCGTAGGAGGAACGACGTCGGGATATTGAGCAGCAGGCAATGCCAGGTATGCAATCGCTCCGATGACCACTGTGATGATTGAAATCACGGTGGCAAAGATCGGCCGATCGATAAAGAAATGGGCAAACCTCATAATGATGAACCAGATTCAATCAGCGACCGTGCGAGGCAGACGGTCTGGAATGTCGTGCGAAAGAGTGAGTCACTCTGCCAATAGACTTCTAATCCCGGTCTGGACTACGGCGAGACCGGGGCAGAAACTTGCTCAGAAACCTGTTCAGATTGCCCATCAGTCGAAACTTCAGCAGGGCGAACAGTGTGGACCTGTCGAGTAATCGACTTCTCTTTCGGAACCGGTTCAACAGTGTCAGGCAAGGCGTCGTCATTCATGCTGATGAGTTCTTCTTCGCCTTCAACAACTGAGCCTGAACGAACTCGTTGCACTCCACGAAGAACAAACTTTTCCCCACTCTCGAGTCCTTCGCGAATGATGCGTAACCCTCGATAGAGCGATCCCAATTTGACGACTCGACGTTGAATTGTGTTCTTTTCGTCGATCACCAGAATAAATTTTTCGGCCTGATCTGTTCCAATCGCAAAGTCCGGAATCAGGATGGCTTCATACCGTCCACTGCCTGGAATACGAACCCGAGTAAACAATCCTGGGGTCAGATCGAGGTGCGGGTTCGGCAGGACGGCTCGCAGTCGCATCGTTCCTGTCCCCTGATCAAGCCGGTTGTCGACGAAGTTCAGGTGCCCCACGTGTGGAAACTGAGTTCCTTCGTTGGCGAGCCCCACATAAACAGGATGCTGAACATCACGACTGCTTCCCAGTTTTCCTTCCTTGGAGAGTTTCTCGTACTTCAAGAAGGAAAGTTCATCTGCATCAAAGTTACAGTAGATCGGATCAAGCGACACGATCGTGGTGATCAAAGTCGATTGAGTTGCTCCCCCGCTGATCAGGTTTCCTTCTGTCACATGCAGCGAACTGACACGTCCAGTAATCGGCGCTCTGATCTGGGTATATTCAAGATTCAGCTCTGCAGCAGCCAACGATGTTTTTGCCGAATTCAATTGGGCTTCCGCAGAAACGACTGCAGTTCGAGCAAGTTCCAAGCGAGCCTTCACTGCACGCAGATTGGCTGCAGACTGGCGAACTTCAGACTCACGAACGTCATAGTCATCCTGTGAAACCGCATTCTGTCGGACGAGGTTACTTGACCGTTCGAGCTGCTTGATTGCGAGATCATGCCGGGCTTCAGCTTCCTGCACTTCTGCCTCAACCTGCAGAACAGTGGCAGCCGCCTGTTTTCCGTGAGACGTCGCACGTCGAATTTCCGAATTGGCCCGCCGCACCTCCACGTCAAATGGACGCGGATCAATCACGCAAAGCAGATCGCCTTTCTTGACGATTTGCCCTTCTTCAAAGTTGGTTGAGTCGAGGTAACCGCTGACTCTCGCCCGAATTTCGACGAAGTCAGTAGGTTCCAGCCGACCAACGAACTCGTCCCACTCAACGATCGGAACCTTGATGGGGGTACTGTAGACAACAGAAACCGGCGGCGCCGCGGCATTCGTCGGCTCTCCGGGCTTCTGGGCACACCCGGTCATCATTACGGCAACGCACAGACCCAAGGCAACAACACGCTCAGGCAATTGGGCAAAACAACGAAGCAACATCATCAGTTGTAGCCGTTATTCTTGAGGCGGCGAAGAATTCAAAACAACCAGACAGACAAATCCTCACTCCCTGACGTCCGCCTCTTCCCATCCCCCGAGCACAGGGAATTCTAAAGAAGCTGGCAGGAAGCCATCGTCGAAAATCCGCTGACCGTCATTGACACTCAGCGACAACAATGCGAGAACATAGGAGCACTTGGACGACTTTTCAGAGCAATCCAAGTTCATTTCCGCACAAGGGACATCTCCCTCAACTTGCGAGTTCGCGCACCATCTGTCAAATTTGCTGGCAAGTCACTACCATAACAGTAGCGACTAACTTCTAGCGTAGTCAATGCAACGTAAACGGGTTGGACACTCTGAATGCCCTGTCGCCAGATGCGTCGATCAGATCGGCGACTGGTGGACAATCCTGATTTTGCGGGATGCACTCCAAGGCATGACCCGCTTCGAGGCGTTCCAGAAAAGCCTCGGCATCGCTCCAACTATTTTGACACGGAGATTGAAATCGCTTGTCAATGATGGCCTGATGGAGAAGCATCGTTATTGCGATCATCCTCCACGAGAAGAATACAAGCTCACCCAGAAGGGACTCGACTTTCAGCCAGTGCTCTTTTCTCTGCTGACATGGGGAAACAAGCACTTTGCGCCAGAGGGAAAGAGCATCGTTATCCTGAACGATCGCAGCGGTAAAATCGCTGAACCTGCATTGGTGGATCAGGAAACCGGCGACGTCATCAGCGGACCGGACTTTCGCTTGATCTGTGGACCAGCAGCCAGCAACGCCCTCAAAGAACGACTCGAACAACAGGCAGCGAAATCCTCTGCAAACGCCAGACAGTAACCCTGACCGATTCGGTTCGCCTGCCTGTTAAAAAATGGCCGCCCATTTATACGGGTAACCAGCTTGGTCAGGATTACATTCGCCCGAAGACCATCAGCGTAATATCGTCGTTCTGTTCGCGTCCATTCGCAAACTTGCGAACATCCTCACGAATCGCGACCCCGAGATCTGATGGCGGAATCGGTCCGTTCTTCACAAAGTCTCTCAGCCGATCCATCCCGTAAAGCTCGTTCCGAGGGTTCATCGCTTCACTGACACCATCGGTATAAATCACGACGGTCTCACCCGGACCAATGGAATACTCAACGGTATCAAACGGAAAGCCTTCAATGACCCCGATTGGCACCCCCACACTGGCTTCGCCGATCTCTTCAATCGAACCATCCGGCTTACGAATCATTGGAGGCATGTGACCAGCATTCACAATCGACATCTTATGCTGATTCAGGTCAAGAATGACCAGCACAAATGTCACGAACCGCCCTTCAACAGCCCGAGCACACATGTGATCGTTGATTCGCGACACAGCCTCACTGGCATCCGTCACGAATTCACTGACACTCCGCACAATGCTGGACATGCGCGACATCACGAGTGAAGCCGGCACCCCTTTGCCTGCCACGTCCCCAAACGCCAGCCAGATCCGACCATCATTCGCAGAAATGATGTCGTAGTAGTCGCCACCAACGGCCTGAGCTGAGTCGTAAGAAGCAAAGAACTGATATCCGGTCACTTCCGGTAACGTCTCCGGCAACAACGCATGCTGAACATTTCTGGCAATGTTCATCTCGTTGTCCTGCTTCTGCTTCTGCACATAAGACGCCAGGAGTTTCGCAGTCTCATAACTGATCGCAGCCTGCCCGGCGACGGTCATCATGATATCGAGGTCATCGCTGCGAAATTGAGTGAGCGGATTCTGGGTATCAATATGAATGATCCCAACTGGCTCTCCCTGCAGATCGAGCATCGGAACGCACATCATTGAACGAATCGTCAGCGCTGAGATCGACTCGCTTGCATCAAACCGTGAATCACTCGCGGCATCAGCAGACAAAATCGCCTTCTTCTGATTCAGCACCGAATTCACAATCGTTCGGCTCAATTTCACCGAAGCATCATCCCCTTCCCGACGATGCTTCATGGCCCGCGGCACCATTTCCATGGTCCGTGGATCTTTCAAAAGAATGCATCCACGATCCGCAGCCGGAAAGATCTGAAACAAGGAATCGAGAATCCGTGGAAGCAATTTCTCGATTTCCAGAGTGCCTGCCAATGCGCGGCTGATCTCCAGAACGGCCTTCAGTTTCTCCTGAGGACGAACATCCAGGCTGAACCCGGCCTTGCCGTCGATCGATCCGAGAATCAGTGACGATGGACGCTCCTGATCCTCCTGAATCTGCACCGACGAAATATTTCCAGCGGCCTGCAGCACACGAGAAACCGACGGGCTTGGGTCAACTTCTTCCCCGTCAGACTCAAACCTGACAAGCACAGGGCCGAACTTCAGGCGATCGTTTGTCCGCAGGCGATGCGTTTGAGCAATTTTCTGCCCGTTCACAAACGTGCCGTTTCCACTCCCCAGATCCTCAACAAAAAACTCACTCCCCTGCCGGAAGACGCGAGCATGCTTACGAGAGACCATGTTGGAAACAAGTTGAACTTCACATTCTGGCAAGCGTCCAATGAAAACCTCTGAGTCGCCTAACTCGAAAGTGCGAGCCTGGCCATCTTGCAGCAACACAAGTCGATTGGAACTCATTGTTGAAATCTCCAAGAACCTTAACTGTTCAGGAACTCACCAACAGTTGGCCGTTTCCGCCAAACATGACCCGTCGAATTCCTGAACAGTTGCAGTCAATTGACGAACGCTTACGTGTGCCTGCCCTGCTTCACTTCAAATACTGAAGATTCGCTCCACGTTCCCGCGCAAGACCTGCTTGCCAAGGGTGAGCGCCTGTTCTTCCGTCCATTTCCGATGCCGGACAAATTCTTCTGCCAACACCTGAGCAAGAACCCGGCGGTACATGCGGAATTTGGGTAACGCAAACTCCAGCTTGTACATATCACTGTAGTAGCCGATGACCTTGTTTCGCGGAATTGCTTCCAGTCGACTCTTTGTATCCATCTCAATGAACGCCGGGGTATTGGAATACCACCAGTGACCATTCGCAACAACATTCGGGAAGATCCAGCTGTAACTGACCAACTCCTGATTGCTCATGTGTGTCAGAACAGAGATCGGGAACGTCACCTGCGGGAAGGCATTCAGAACGTCACGATACTGAATCAGCGACACTCGCGAGTCGTACAGATCCTGCCCTTGATAGACACCGTCCTCATAGACTCGACGGTTCACCCCGATCATCAGATCAAATGGGAGTTTGTATTCCGCACAGAACTCGGCCAGCGTCCAGAATGCGTAACAAGAGAGCACATCTTCTTCTGCCTGCGTCAGCGCCTGCCCCTGAACAGCACGCCGGATCACTGCCGATGCTGCCTCAACATCAATCTTCTTCGGAGAGAATGACGGTGGAAGCGAAATCGCACAGGCGCGACATCCCTTGCTGACAAAGTGCTCGAAGAGTTTGCCAATGGCGGTCCGCAATGTCGCTGCGTCACCAACTTCAACGCCGGTTGCTTTGGCTAAGCGATCCTGAACAGCTTTCTTCCCAAAGTGGAAAACAAGGTCATCCGTTCGCAGACACGGGATGTAGACATTCGTGTCGAACCCGGCCAGCGGATCATCGAAATCATTCGTCAGGAAGACTTTTTCGATTTTGCTGTGCTTGAGAACATGCTGCTCCCAATCAGGCTGGGCCATCTTCTTTTCAGCAGTATCGTAAAGCGACTCCCAGTTGGATGCAGTGATTCGCTCATCTTTGAAATCGAAGAATTCACGACAGATATCAAGCAACCAGCTGACTTGAATGGTGTTGTCGAGATCGCTCAATCGTTCAACGAGGCGCCCGACCTTCTCCTTTGGAGAAATCCCTGGGCCTTCGATTTGTGATTTTGGCAATCCTGCCGAATGTGCCAACTCGGTGTAGTAGTGATACCCCATGATGTCTGCCAGATTTTTCGAAGCAGCAGACAATGGATTGATATGAGAATGGGGATCGATCAGGACGAAGTTTTCGAGTTCCTGAAAGAGAGTGGCACTCAGCGAGTCAAACATATTCAAAATCTTCAGCGAGGGATGACAGAACCGGTTGGCACTGACTTAAATCGATACAGATTTAGATCAGTACAGTCTCAAAATGCGTCAACAACACTTTGAAGAACCCCATCTGCTCGACGCAACTGGAGTTCTAAAACAGTTTCGCCGCTTGTGGCAGGGACTTCAAGCGGGACCGGTCGCGCCAGGGTTGAGTTCCGGAAATCCCACCTCATTCGCCTGTTTGGACGTCAAATTCCCCACCTGACGCCTTGATCTCCCGGCAGAACACATCAGGTCAAATCACCTGAAATCCAGATTAAACACTGTTCACTGGGACAGTTTCACCTATACTCACCCATCACATGATGCGGTCCAAAGCTGACGACAGAAGCGGTCGACTCCGACGTTTGTTTTTTCAGCAGCATTGGATTCAGACGCCATGCGATTTGCAGCAACCGCATGTAAATCAACAAATTACGTTTCAAACTAAAAGGAAGCGCAGGGGTCGGAGTTTCATCCGAATCAGAGCCT
The DNA here is from genome assembly GCA_040393865.1 of Planctomicrobium piriforme. Classification (GTDB taxonomy): domain Bacteria; phylum Planctomycetota; class Planctomycetia; order Planctomycetales; family Planctomycetaceae; genus Planctomicrobium; species Planctomicrobium piriforme_A. The sequence goes on from JBEBTF010000061.1 coordinate 11,165, forward strand.
GTCATTCCTTATTATTCCGATTGCAGGAGAATCGCTGATGTCGACCGTGGAAGCCCTTCCATACAAAGTCAAAGACCTGAGCCTGGCCGAGCTGGGACGAAAAGAAATCGAACTCGCCGAGCACGAAATGCCCGGTCTGATGGCGCTCCGCAAAAAATACGGAGCCAGCAAGCCACTCAAAGGCGCCCGCATCGCTGGCTGCCTGCACATGACCATTCAAACCGCCGTTCTGATGGAAACCCTGATCGAGCTGGGTGCCGAAGTTCGCTGGTCAAGCTGCAACATCTTCTCCACACAGGACCACGCTGCCGCTGCAATGGCTGCTGCCGGAATCCCTGTCTTCGCCTGGAAGGGCGAAACGAACGAAGAGTTCGACTGGTGCATCGAACAGACTTTGTTCTGGCCAGACGGAGAACCACTCAACATGATCCTTGATGACGGTGGCGACCTGACCATCATGGTTCATGAGAAATACCCGGAACTCCTGAAAGGAATTAAGGGGCTTTCAGAAGAAACCACGACCGGGGTTCACCGCCTGGTTCAGATGCACGCCGCTGGAAAACTCGGCCTGCCTGCCATCAACGTCAATGACTCCGTCACCAAGAGCAAATTCGACAACCTGTACGGTTGCCGTGAATCGCTCGCCGACGGGATCAAACGCGCCACCGACGTCATGGTTGCCGGTAAAGCCGTTGTGGTTTGTGGATACGGCGACGTGGGCAAGGGCTGTGCCGACGCAATGGACGGTCTCGGAGCCCGCGTCATTGTCACAGAAGTTGACCCGATCTGTGCATTGCAGGCTGCAATGGAAGGTTATCAGGTCACCACAATGGAAGAAGCCGCCACTTTCGGCGACATCTTCGTGACTACCACTGGATGCATCGACGTCATCACCGGGGCACACCTCGACAAGATGAAGCACAACGCTATCGTGTGCAACATCGGTCACTTCGACTCTGAAATCAACATCGCATACCTGAACAACCGCAAGGACATTCAGCGTATCCGTGTGAAGAAAGATTCAGACGTCGGCGGTCCAGTCGATAAGTATGTCTACCCAGACGGAAAAGCGATTCTGGTTCTGGCCGAAGGTCGCCTTGTGAACCTTGGCTGTGCCACTGGTCACCCTTCATTCGTGATGTCCAACAGCTTCACGAATCAGGTTCTCGCCCAGATCGAACTCTGGACCAAAACCGAGAACTATGAAATCGGCGTCTACGTGCTGCCAAAGCAACTCGACGAAGAAGTTGCTCGACTGCACCTGGCTCAGCTCGGTGTGAAACTGACGACACTGTCACAGGCTCAAGCTGATTACATCGGCGTTCCAGTGACTGGCCCATACAAGCCAGAGCACTACCGCTACTAAGATCGATTGCATGTCGAACGACGGCATGCATTCATGGAATAGCTGACTCCGGGAGCGATGCAATTTCTTGCATCGCTCCTTTTTATTTGCCGCTTTCTCTCCTGACATCAGCGATGGAGATCTGGCATGGAGTCCTGCAAGGCAAAAACTTCACGAGATTTTCACAAAAGAAATTCTCTGGAGAGCCAATCAAGTTTGAGGACTGGCGATTGACCACCCATTCAAAAATTGGGACGCTGAAGAAGCCAAGCGATCTCCCAGATGGCCGATGACACCGGCGACCTTTTGACGCGGAATGACAATGCACGCGATTTCTCAGAAGCTTCTTTCGCAACTTAAAGTTCTTGTCCCTGTCGTCAGCCTTGCCTGCGGAGCAGTTCAACTCGATGCCGCAGATCCCCCCTCCCAGGGACTTCCTGCGGGATTCGCTGTCACCAAACCCGAAGTTCCCCCGGAACTCGTCGGGAGTATGAAGACACTGAACGAGAGACTTTCAAAGGATCTCCGTCCGGAAGACAACGCTGCCGTTCTCATGTTGCAGGCATTCGGTCCTGAGACGTTTGAATCTGAACTGAAACGAGACACTTATGAACTCATGGGAGTCAAAGAACTCCCTGGCAACTCTCCCCTCTTCGTCACACTCGGGGAGTTCGCATTAACCCTGGATGGAGTCACACCGGCAAACGCTCACAGCACGGCACTGGACATTCAGGCTGAGATGTTTGAAGCTGCAGAGCGTCTCTGGACAGAGAAGGATCTGCCACGTGTCGCCGGATACCTTGAAGCGAACAAAGAGATGCTGGAGGTCATCACCAAGGCCTCCCAGAAGCCACGATATTACGTCCCCCTGCTCTCCATTGAACAACCGCCCCGACTGCTCTCTGCGGCACTCAATGTAGAACGGCGGTTTCAGTACATCGCAAGAATGCTGTCCGCTCGGGCACTCTTGCACGCGAAGCAAGGCAACTTTGAAGCGTGCCTTCAGGACTTCATGACCGGACACAGAATCGCCTGGCTGCTGATCGACGGCTCGCCACTGGATGTCTCTGTTGCGAAAGCGCACGTTGTTGATGCCATTATCTGCCATGCAGAAATCAAGCTGATCGAAAGCGGGACACTGACGAAACCTCAACTGGAAGTCTTTGCGAAAACAATCCAGGAACTCCCTCCGCTTCACACTGCTGAACGGGCGATCGATATTGGGGAACGCGCAATCGTTCATCAGGAAATCGAACTGCTCAGCACCGACCTTGCCTCAGTCGCCGGGTTCTTTGAAGTCCCAGGGCAGGAAACTGTTCCCCCGAGCGAAATCCCTGACCTTTCGACGCTGAAATGGGACCTGGCACTGCAACGTGCAGACGAAATCTGGGACAAGATCGTAAAATCGTTGGCGACCAAAGATCGTGCGGAACAGGACAAACTGTTTGCAGAGTTGAATGCTCAATACGAAAAATGGGCAGAGGACGATGACGCCGATCCACGAAAGTTCACCGAACTTCTCAAGAAAGACCCCGTTGCTGCCAGCCGCCTGATTGGGGAAAACATGGCAATGGCGCTGCGGCCTTTCTGGTGGCAACGCCGCCTCACAGACGAACGGGCGCGCGTGCGCCGTGATCTGGTTCGCCTTGGGATTGCACTGGCGAGATACCGTGCTGACCACTCAGAGTACCCGGCGAGTCTTACCGAACTTGCACCTCAATACCTCCCTACGATTCCAGTTGAGGCACACTCCGCACTGCCCTTTACATATAAAAGAGAGTCCAACGGCGAAGCCTTGGTATTAAGTACAGGTGCCAATCTGAAGGTCGACTCAAACAGTCCCTTCAGCGACGATCATTCAATCCGCTTGAAGTAGCAAAGAGACTTTCTGGCGCCAGCAAATCTGCACCAGTAAGCGAGCACGATAACAGCCGTGCATCACTTGCTTCAATTCCCTCTGCCACGCATCGTACCAATACGACAAACATGCGGTCAGCCAAGTCGGTTGACCGCATGTTCGCATTTAGAGCATTCGCTGAAATCAACCAGCGTCTCTGGCACGCGGGGCTCAGCATGTTTCCTCTTGAGTGGGATTGAGTCCCCTCTCTTGCGAAGGATGCTGCGCGGCCTACAGAAAAGAACGTATCGGCCCCAGAGTGCTCAGCCTCATTAGGTATCCGTGACCTGGATCATTTCGAGAAACGACACAGTACGCGTACGTACCATTCGCGGATGCACCAAATAATCGAACCCTATCCGAAGACAACCTGAACATTTATTAAGAATTTCCTGTCCAACCAACATAAGATTCCTGTTTATAGAGATATAGCTAAGTACAAAAGCAGCTCTCTATCTCAAACAGTCACACAGGAAACATTGAGCAGGCAAGGCTGAGTCGCACGCGAACTTAACACTTGTGATCACCTCATTGTCGGCACAGCAAAATCAATCTTGATCTTGCGCCTATTCTATGTGCCCACCTATGGATCATTGAGCTAAAGAGCAATACGGATCATGTTCATTCAGGGGTCACGCCAGACGGGAAATGATGGCCCCAACCAATTAGCCAAGGCGGGCTCACAATTACACCAGACTTCTTTCGTGATTGAATCGAGCCAGCAATTCATTCGGCACCGAACAGAGACGTCTATCATTGTGAGGAAATTTCATCATGCCAAGACCGGTTCGGTCTCTCATGTGGCCACGCAACAGCCTGTTCGACGAGAGGCTTTCTTCTCGACATGTTCAACGGACATGGAGACAGATCGTATGCACCTTGAGTTTGCTTCTTGTCATCTGTGTGGTCACTCCGACACGCACCTATGGACAGCCAGGAATATTGATTCGTGAAGATGCCGACAAAGAGCTTCTTGTTGAATGGGCAGCCAGTCCCTCCCGACAGGATCAGACGGGCTTCTTCATCACTCGTAACGGCCCTAAGGCGTATTGTCAGAGACTCCCCACTGTTGCAAGCGATACGGAGTCTACTCAGTCCATCCCTCTGTCCCCGTTGGGAAGTATCAGTCGCGGTGAACTGTCCAATAACAATAATGCGATGACAGTCCCTGCCAGCCAGCTCGACCAGTTGGCCAGCGGAGAGATCGTTAAAAACTTTGGACAGCGATCACTGCTGACCCCGATCCATCAAGGTTGGAATCTGAATGGGAAAGTGTCGATCCGCAGAAACCCTCGCAGCAATGATTCCCAGTTTCCTGCAGAGAATTGCACTCTGACATTTGGCCGCATGAAGTGGGACTTCCTCCTCCCTGAAGGGAAACAAATCCTCCATTGGTCAGAGATTCCTAACCGACCGCCAGAAATCGAGAATGGTCTCCCCCCCGGGCGTTACATTTTGAAACTGCATCAGGCAGGTGAGTCCATCACATTCAATGTCATCGACAGCACAGCCGCTGAGAGTCTGCTTCAGAAAACTCAGACATTCAAAGATCTGTTTGCGAACCTCTCCCCAAACCTCGCTGATCAGCTGATTATTGAGACATTGTTGAAGGCCACGAACGACGAACAACCAACTCCGTTACTTGCTGATGCTCTGGACATCCTCACTCGCGAGAATCTGTCGGATCATCTCAAAACCGTTCGGTCCGGAATTCTGGATCACCTGACGGGAACGACACCTCCAGAGTCCGCGAGTGATCCCGAGTTGAAAGCGATCGATTGGGCCAGAGATCTCCTCGCACGTGGGCAATGGGATCTTGCAGTCGATGTTCTGAATTCTCCAGAAGCCAGCTCAGGAACACGGGCAGCACGACTCGCCAGAATGTATCGCGGCGTTGCCTTTGCAGAATCCAGCACCACGCTTGCAGCAACTGCTGAAGCCGAGTTTCAGGCGGCACTGGAAGGAATCAATACAGCCCCAGCAACCGATGCGTACCGCATTCACCACAACTATGGCAATTTCCTGTTAAGACAAGTTCAGAACGGACTGAATAACCGCACAATGCTCGCTGCCAGCGGAGGTGGTGACACGCTGTATGAACTCCTCGCCCATTGGCTTCGAGGCGAAGAACAATATCGTCAGGCAATCAGACTCGGAAGCCAACTTGGGCCTGAGCAACTCGCTGCGGCCAATGTCAGTCTGGCTCGCCATTATGCAGCACTCGCTGACACGATTTTCACCATCAACGCCGGATTGCCTGAGCAACAACGACATCCGCATCTGGAAGAAAACGCCAGCAGAATTGCTGTTCAACTCGCATCTATCGAATCGGCTTCAGACAACAGATCTGACAACGCAACGCGCGGGGCCGCTGCTGAAGTTCAGGCTCAACTCCATCATCGACGCCAACGATTTCAGGAGTGTCTCAACGCCTGCGATCAAGCTCTCGACGCTTACATCAACATGGGTTCCATTCTGGGCGTTGAAGGAATCCTGCGTCTGCAAGGACTTGCCCTGTTGGGTTTGGCACGCCAAGTCGATGCTGCACAATCTCTGCAATTGAAGAAGCAGGCTTATGACTCACTTTATGGGTCACACCAGCTTTCCGAATATCTGCGTGGCCAGTTCCCGGGAGATCACATCGGGCTGAGTCAGGCTGGTTTTCTTGCCAGACGTGCTTATGTCACCAATCGACTTGTCGAGTTGCTTCTCGAACGTGGGGATACTACCACCGCCCTGAACATGATTGAGACCGCTAAAGCGCGAGCATTGCAAGAGATGCTGGAGTTCAGCGCCAATCCAAAAGTGAGTAAGACCGCAGGCCCCACAGAATCCAATACGGTCGCTCAGACCTGGCCGGAGAAAGTCGTTGCACTGGAATACTTTCTTGGTGAAGAACAGGCCTGGGTTCTCTGCATTCAGGGAAGTCCCCAGAAAACGGCTCAGATCACAGCGGTTCGTTTAACGCAACCTGACGGGCAACCTGTTCAAACAGCAGAGTTCATTACCCGAGTTCGAACCTTCCTGAATGAGATGGAAGGAGCGGCAGGCAAACTCCTTCGCAACACTCCTCCCGGGCAATCGTTTAATAGCAAATGGCAAGACGATCTCCATCAATTCTGGCATGAGCTGATTCCCCCGTCGATTCGTCCCCAGCTTGCTCAAGCCGAAACGATTGTCATCGTGCCGCAGCACTTGCTGCACTATTTCCCCTTCGCGGCTCTTGTCACAAAAACAGATACAACAAAACGTGGGGCCTTCGAATCGGCGATGCCGAAGTTCTGGATTGAACAGGGAGTCAATCTCGTCTACGCCCCTTCCATTGCAACATGGCACATCTTGCGACAAAGCAAAGATCAGGTCGCACAGGAAGTGAACGCCATTGGAATCGCCTCGTTCGCCAACGCGGCTCCGCTCCCTGGCGTGAACTCTGATCTGGAAAATGTCCGCCGCAACTTTCCTGCTCAACTCAAGACTGTCGCCACAGGCAGCAATGTCACAGAAACGACGATGCACACCCTGCTGAAGCGGCCTGGCCTGATCTTTATTGGAACACATGGAACCAACATTCCAGACGCGCCACTGACCAGCCATCTGCTTTGTCACAGTGATTCAGAAAATGATGGAAATTTCATGGCCGGTGAGATCTACGGATCTCGTTTAGAAGCATGTATCGCAGTGCTCAGTGCCTGTTATTCAGGTCTGGCAGATCGCTCTCCGATTGCAGGTGACGAACTGTTTGGAATTGAACGAGCCTTGCTGCACTCCGGTGTGAAAACAGTTGTCGACGGTGTTTGGGATGTCTACGACGCAACGGGATCTGAAATCATGAATCATGCTTTCAAGTCCCTTGTCGACGGAAACACCACACATCGGGCCGTGGCGAATGCTCAACGAGCGTTCCTCAAAGACCGTCGCGCTGAAGGGCCAGGAGATCCCTGGATTCATCCCTACTTTTGGGCTGTTTACAAAGTGTCTGGCAGTGACCTGACACAAGTAGCTCCCCCGGTCGCAGCGCAGTAACACGCAGCGACTCCAAAGATCAGGAGCGTCATGGATGCCTTCCTGCGTTGACCTCAGGATGAGGAACAATGGCTTGAACCGTTTTCTCGACTGAAAGGAATACCATGAGGAAGATTTCACTTCGCACCGGAACATTGGCAGTCTTGTTAGGACTGTGTGTGTCACCGGTTGTTGCCCAGACGGCGACAGAAGCACCAGCGGACGATGCCGTCCTGGCAGAAGAAATGCCGGTGTACACAATCCCGGATGAACTGAACGACCCTGCTTTTAACCAGTATGTCGACATCACATTGCTGGGTCCGGCCTGGTCATCCAAAGACGCAGCGGCACTCACCGACATTGCCCTGCAACTGGCCGAAGGCGAACGAATCCTGCTTCGCTCTCACAAAGCCGGGAGCTCCAAGGATCTGCTCAATCTCGCGACAAAGATTGCTCAAACCGCAGATGATAAAACTGCCCTGGCTCGCATTGAACAGGCAGCCACTCACCTGAAATACGACGATGTTGCTGCTTTAACCAAAAGCACCAACAAACTCGCCGGTGCCAGCCGAAAAGACGAACCTGCGATGAAAGTAGATCTGAACCAGACTTCACTTCAAGGGATCGCCACTTACACCTATCTGCTCGATCAACTGAAGAACGCGGAACTTCTGAATGACAAGACTGCCCTCGAAGGCTTCGATTCAGTGATCGATACAACTTCCGGTCTGACAGAAGCCCAGAAAGAGTTCCTGAAACGGCGCAGTGGAGAAATCAAAGCTCTGCCTGACGATCCTGCCGCAAAGCAAAACCAGATGATGGCCACGATTGCCAAGCTCGAAGGTGACAGCCGACACGGTGGACATGGCGGCGGAGGACATGGAGGGCACGGCGGAGGAGGATTTTACCTGAACATTGGCTCCGGCCCTGGACAATTTCAACTCGGTATCGGTGGCCCCGGAAGCGGCATGGGGAGACCGCCATACCCACCACGACCAAGCTGGCCGCCGTACCCACCGCGTCCAACTTGGCCGCCATACCCAGGAGCAGGTTACCCACCACGTCCACCATATCCAGGTGGAGGGTATCCGCAACGTCCATATCCACATCAACACCAACATCAACACCACTGGCATCGTTAAGACCAGTCGGTCTAAAACGTCGAAGTGCTCCTAAAACAAAAATGCCCGACATGACCTGATCATGCCGGGCATTTCTTATTTCTATTGAACTCGACGGAAGCGAGATCGTAAGGTCTAGTGATGGTAGGTGACTTCACCACCACG
>JBEBTF010000062.1:0-19666 GCA_040393865.1 Planctomicrobium piriforme
ACGGCCGCTGCGCGGGCACTCGGTAGAGCAAACTGCTCTAGTCATACTGTAACCATTTCGCTTGTGCGGAGGCCAGACTCCGTTGTGTGCGATGTTTTGGCATCGTTGATAGGGCCATGAAAAAAGCCGCTCACACGAATGTGAGCGGCTTCTGGTGATCCAGTTCAGTCACTGTGAATTACACTGTGAATTACACTTCGACTGGTTCAAGACCTTCTTCTGAGTCTACTGGTGGAAGTTCGACGTCCTGACCGGAGTACAGGGTTTCGACGAATCCTCGCAGGTGTTCGGCACGAGTCTGGTGCTGCAATTTTCGCAGAGCTTTTGACTCGATCTGACGAATACGCTCGCGGGTCACCTTGAAGATTCGGCCAGTCTCTTCCAGTGTGTAGCTGTAACCGTCACCGAGACCGTAACGCAATTTGATGATTTCGCGTTCGCGGTAGGTCAGGCTCTTCAACACATGGTTGATCTTGTCACGAAGCATCTGGTGCATCGCGGAATCAGCAGGTGTGCTTTCGCTGCTGTCTTCCAGGAAGTCCCCGTAGCTTGAGTCTTCGCTTTCGCCAACTGGCGTATCGAGACTGATCGGGTGCTTCCAGGTCTTCATGATGCGTTCGGTTTCTTCAACCGACAGCCCGACTGCTTCTGCCAGTTCCTCAGTTGTCGGTTCACGACCGGTTTCCTGACGAATCTGCTCGCTCTTGGCTTTCAGAGTCGAGATGCTCTGGAACATGTGGACAGGAATACGAATCGTTCGAGCATGGTCAGCGACCGCACGAGTGATTGCCTGACGAATCCACCATGTTGCGTATGTCGAGAACTTGTATCCGCGACGATACTCGTACTTCTCAACCCCACGCATCAGACCAGCGTTTCCTTCCTGAATCAGGTCAAGGAAGCTCAGGCCGCGGTTTCGGTATTTCTTGGCAATCGACACCACGAGTCGCAGGTTTCCGCCAGACAATTGCTGCTTGGCGTGTGTCCATGCGTCAAAGCGTTCCCGAATTCCGTCCAGACGATTCTTGTATTCTTCTGGAGTTTCGCAGGTCAGGTCAACCAGTTCCTGCAGTTCACGACGCAGCATCATGACTTCGTTGACTGCGGACGGCTTCTTCTTGATTGCATTGATTTCACGAACGAGTTCGATTTTTCGTTCGCAAATCTGCTGCATTCGCTTATAAACCGGTTGCAGACGGTGTGTTCGCAGCGACAGTTCTTCTGCCAGTGAACACATTTTGCGGCGACGGATCTTCATCCGTTCGCGTGCAGTCTGCCGCTCTTCGGCTGAAGTGCTTTCCTGCAGGATCAACTCGAAATCTTTGCGGTTTTCGGCGAGCAGGTGCTTCAGCGTTGGCAGGTTGACCGGCATACGACCAAGAATCTGTTCCTTCTTGGTGTTTTCGGTATCTGAAGTTCGCAGGGTTCGCTCGAAGGGGAGTTCCCCGGAGTGAACCTGTTCGAGGATTTCGACTGCTGTGTTTAATGCAAAATCCGATTGCATCAACATGCGTCGATATCGTTTGCGGGTGATCTCGATTTGTTTAGCCAGGAAGATTTCGTCTTCACGGGTCAACAGGGGGATGTTCCCCATCTGGCTGAGATACATCCGAATTGGATCGCGCGATGACATTGGCGCGTCAGGCTCGATCAGCCCACGAGCCAGAGCCATCTCGGTGATATCCGGATCTGGAGTCTGTTGCTGCTCCATTCGAGTTTTTTCAGCAACAGTCTTTGGAGCATTCGGGTCGTTGATCAAAGTCAGATCAAGTTCCTCGATTGCCTGGATGATCCGATCCATCATGACCGGATCGCCGCCTTCATCCGGCAGGTAGGCGTCGACCATCTGAAATGTCAGAAATCCCTGTTTGTGGGATCGCTTCATCAGGTCTGCAAGACCGGAATCAAGTCGATGCACGTTCTACTCCTAGACGAAAATTAACAATTTATATTGAAAGTATGGCGAACAGGCTTAACTCAGCTCAGGTTGCCAGGATTACGAATTTTTCCGAATCGCTTGAATCGGAGTGATTTCAGGCCGCTTTGCTCCAAGGCTCGACACAACGAGTTGAGATGAGCGTCTCTCTGCGGAATTGCATCAATGTGAAATTCGAATAGACACATTGGATTCATCATGAAAGAGAGATAAGAGGTCGCGGAACAATGGAATAATTTGGGAATCAAATACCAGGAATCAGATCAGGAAGACATCGCCCAATTGCCTCGAACACGATGAGACTCGATGTCGCTGATGTTGGCACTTTGCCTTGACGAACTCAGGTTCGTATTGGCACCAGAGCCCGATTCAAACTCCGACATCTGTCGGATCTGGATGGTGGTGACCCCCGCATCAAGAGTGGGGCAGCCAGAGAAGTCCCTCGAATCGATCCGCTCGAGAAATATTGGGGCGACAGCATCCTTACTCCCTCCCAAAGGCCCAACCTGCTCTGCAATCTGCAATCGCGTTCTTGACCTAACATTCTCTGCCTTCACGCGTTGCTTAAATTTCAGACAGGCATTCTCCCCCTCATGGGGCGCCTGAAACACGGATGCCATCCTAACACAACTCCCCCTTGCGTCCACGAAGTATTTTTCAGCGAAATTAACTTTTTCGCCAAAAAAACTAAAGAACGTGTTAACCAATTTCTACGCGCGCCGATTTCCGTCGTCAATTGGTCACTAATAACGTTACCACAGTCTTTTCACTGAGGTCGGTCACAAGTGACGAAATTTTGTGAGTCAGCACGTTCGTCAACAAGGGGGCGTTGCGATATGGAACATCGATCGAACAGGGAGGGCGCCAATAGCAATTTGGAGAATTCAGTTTGGTTTCCACTGTTTTAAACAGATACGGCCACTACAACCCGGGCCTCAGGTGATTTCTGTGTTTTGGTGTTGAGTTTTTTGTCGGTTGGGATGGTTTTGTCGCTGTCTGGAACCTGTTGGATCCGGCATATCAGTCGAGGTGGATGGCTTCTTCTGAAAAGACGCTGATTTGCGGGAATTCGACGCAGATTGTTTGGGCGACTCGTGGTTTTCCAGCAGGGCGGGAATGCAGCGAATGTCGCGTCAATCCTTGTTGATTGTTTCTTCTGTCATTCTGCCGATCGCTCTCTGCGGTGGTCGTCGCAGATTGCACCGGAGCCAACGGAATTCCCGGTAAGGTCAGCCGAGGACGGTCAGGGTTCACCTCGGGAAAAGAGTAAGTCGTTGTCGATTTGGCCTCTGACGGCCGCACTGTTACAATTTTCGTTCTCTACTGTTGCCGTTTTTCGGGATTCATCAGTGGGGGTTTAGTTCGGTTTCAATCCTGCGACTCATCATTGATGCGTCGGAAGTTCGGAAACACGCACTTCAACTTCTGGTTTTGTTCAATTCAGTGCGTGGCTCTTTCCGGGGTCTTCTCCTTCTCATTTCAGGACTTGTGTCATGTCATCACACGGTTCAGCTCCATCTGTTAACCCCCAGGCCGAGATCATGGGGCCTCCCAAGGTGGATAAGAATGCTCCTGATCCGGAGATCAACAAGCTCTTTCGCCTGCAGATCAAGAACGGTGCGTCAGATTTGCATTTGCAGACTGATAAGCCTGCCATGCTTCGAGTGAAAGGGGCCATTCGTGAACTCCAGATGCCTCCGCTGTCAGCAGAGCAGCTCTGGGCAATGTTCTATGAAGTGATGGATGACCGTAACAAACGGATTATGGAGCAGAATGGGGGAGCCGACTTTTCGCACATCGTTCCGTACGAGGGAACGAATTGGCGATTTCGTGTGAACCTCTTCAAACAGCTGGGCAAACCAGGGCTTTGTGCTCGAAAGGTGGAACAGTCGATTCCTCCGTTTGAAGGTCTGTATCTGCCTCCGATTATGGAGGATTTGTGTAAGTACGATCAGGGGATGGTGCTGCTCGCCGGGGTGACCGGGTCCGGGAAATCAACGACCATTTCCTCGATGTTGAACTGGATCAATGGGCATTATCGCAAGCATATTTTGACGATCGAAGACCCGATCGAGTTCGTGTATACGGCGGATAAATGCCTGATCAATCAGCGTGAAATCGGTCAGGATGTGATCGACTTCCATATCGCCATGAAACACGCGGTGCGAGAAGACCCGGACATTATTCTCGTGGGGGAAATGCGAGACCAGGAAACCTTCGAAACGGCGATCCATGCTGCGGAAACGGGTCACCTGGTGTACGGAACGATTCACGCATCCAGTGCGCCGGGAACGATTCAGCGTATTCTCGACTTGTTCCCTCAGAGTATGCACAGTGCGATTCGCGCAAGTATGGCGATGAACATGAAAGCCATCGTCGGTCAGAAACTGCTGAAGACGATCGTCGACAAGCCTTCCCGTGTGCCGATCGTGGAGATCATGCTGTTCAATCCGACGGTGCGGAAGCTGGTTCTGGAGTCGATGGACGAGAAGCTGGCATCGGCGATTCGTATTGGAAAAGACGAAGGGATGCAGTTGTTCAACGACTCACTGTATTCATTCGTGACTCGCGAAATGATCAGTCGGGCCGATGCGTTCGAAATTTCTCCGAACGTCGAAGAGTTGAAGATGATGATTAAAGGGATTCAGGTCAAAGGGCCTTCGATTCTGTAGTCGTCAAGGTGAGAAACAGAAGTGCCGGGGAATCACAATGTGGTCCCCGGCAGTTTTTTCATTGCAGATCCGTTATTCTTGATCGGGCCGAGCTGTTCAAGGTGGACTCAGAGGCCGTGCCAGTCGTACCTTATGGCACTGCACCTGTCAGGATTCGTGCTATCTCATCGCGGGGCAAACTGGTGAATATGAACCAATGCAAACAGGGTCTGCTGGTTTGGGCGATTCTGATCGTCGTCTGCCAGTCCGTATTGTTCAGCAGCACCGTCTTCGCTCAGGTTCCGCCGGTACCTGCCGGGGCAATGTCGCCGCAGTTCGGCCGATATCCTGATCCGCCTGATCCCTTTTCACGTGGGAATCAGGTTCCATCTCGCCCGGATCACCCAAATCTGCATGTTAATGTCGCTCCGCAGGTGGGATTTTATTTCTCACTCTTCAAGCTGGCGATGGTGATCGGAGTCTTTGCCTTCTGGTTGCACTATTCAAACTGGGTCCATGAAGACAGTCGGGGGCTCAAGGTCCGCCCTGATTTCTGGAACAGCTGGATGTTGCTCGGCGGAGTCGCTGCTTTCGTCTTGATGCTGAATTCCCCGGGGATGGCCACTGGATTGGGTGCGGTTGCCTTGTTTTTTGGCGGACCGCTGGGATTTTATGTCTGGGAACGTAATCAGTGCGTTCCTCCGAATCGACAAGTCATGACCCCGGCTCATCTCGATAGCTGGTCTCGCCGTCAGCTTGCGAAAATCGGAATTAACCTGTCCCGTAAGAATCAGGGAGATGCTCACAACGGGCCTCCGATTACGTTTGTCGGGAAGTCACGGACAGGGCAGAAGGATGTCAGCCGTTCGAAACAGGTGGAGTCCTCAAAAGGTTACGTTGCTGCGAAAGAATTGGTCTATGACGCCCTGTTGCGGCGCGCGACTGATATTCACCTGGAGCCAAAGGATGAAGAGCTGGCGGTTCGTCTGCGTATCGACGGGGTGATGTTCCCTGCGGAACCGTTTGACAAGGCGACGGGCGATGCCGTTACCAACATCATCAAGGTGTTGTGTGCGATGGACATTACCGAGCGTCGTCGCTCACAGGATGGAAGTTTCGGAGCAATTCTGGAAGGACGCGAGATTGATTTCCGTGTCGCTTCTCAGGGGACTCGCCACGGGGAAAAGGTGAGTTTGCGTATTCTCGACCAGTCTAACTCGGTCAGCAAAATTGCCCAGTTGGGAATGCGAAAGCAGGTTGCAGAGAAGCTCACAGAGGTGATCAATCAACCGCACGGCCTGATGCTTGTTTGCGGTCCGACCGGGGCCGGTAAGTCGACCACTCTGTATGCTGCCATCAACGAGCTCGATGCGTATGAAAAGAACATCATCACCATCGAAGATCCTGTTGAATACAAGATGGCGAACGTCACGCAGATTGAAATCAACACCAAAGGGGGAACGACCTTCGCCCAGTCTCTGAGAAGTATTCTTCGACAAGATCCTGACGTCGTGATGATCGGGGAAATTCGAGACGAAGAGACCGCGAAGATTGCCTGTCAGGCGGCGAATACCGGGCACATGGTCTTTTCCACAATCCACGCGAACGATTCGATCACCGCACTCTACCGGTTGATGGATCTCGGGGTGGAACCATTCATGCTGTCGACCGCAGTCTCTGCGATTCTTGCACAGCGTCTGACACGTCGGTTGTGTACGCAGTGCCGAGAGGCCTATGCCCCGACGGCTCAGGAATTGAAAGAACTGGGCTTGCCGGTTGGGAAGATCAAAGAATTCTATCGCCCTCCCGTTCAGGATAAGTCCTGCCCTAAATGCGGGGGAACCGGATATCACGGCCGAATCGGTGTCTATGAAATGCTGGCTTTGAGCGAGCGCATGAAAGATCTGATTCGAGAAGGGGCAGCCATGTCTGCCATCCGGAATGAAGCCCGCAAAGAGGGAATGCTTTATATGCAGGAAGAAGGGTTACGACTGGTCGTTCGCGGGGTGACATCGGTAGAAGAGATTCAGCGGGTCGTAAAATAAGTTGACATTCCGACAAGGAACGATGAACCTGAACTGGAGCAGATTTGTCTCGCCGGGTGAAATCCTGTCGAAGACAGCTGCATTTGTAATTTGCCACCCTTTCCAGATGGAGTCGGATAGATGCCATTGTTTGAGATTGAGACGACCGCTCACATCATGATTGGCTGGGCTGATTCCGCAGAGGAAGCGCGGGAATTTGCTCATGAGCATTATCCGGAAGAGGAGATCACCCGCGTCAGCAAGCGTCCTCGTGACGTTTGGGTGATTTCCAAACGACTGCTCGGAATGGAGACGGTTGCTCAGCCAAGCGACACGGCTCGTGAATGTCTGGCGAAAGCATCCGGCGATAAGGTTCACGCCATTCGTCTCTATATGCACGAAACTGGCTGTGACTTGCAGGACGCTCAAAAAGTCATCGAGACCAATATGTCACTTGGCTGGTGATGATCTGGCAACCGTAAGCTGAACCCGTAATCACGGGACAGCGAAATTGGAACACGGTGAAATCGGAACGCTGCTGGGAATGTTGGAACGGGATTATTGATGAGCGCGGTCCCGCAGGGAGTGATTTTCCAGCGGACAGAGAATATGGCAGCCAGCTTGATAGTTGTGGCTCGATTTCTTCTGGCACCAGCGCATTTCAACCAGTAGCCGGACAGAGTCTTGCCTGGGGCAGTCGAACTCTGCCATGTAATAGCGTTGATTGAGCGGGACGTCGCTTTGAATCCCGATCCCGCCCTGTGAGAGATCCCGTGTGACAACCAGTGCGGGGCCTCCATCGGCGTCAATCAGGCTGTCGTTCAAGACGTGAACTGGTTGAAGGTAGAATGGAATTGCCAGAGCCTCCCGGACATCCCGTCTGCGTTCGTGGTCTGGAAGGGCGTCGTCAGGCAATGAGCCTGTAAATTTCACGCACCCTTCGCAGTATGCGTCCCGGATCTTATGGACGAGTTCTGCAATCTCCTCTGGATGGTCAATGCAATTGCCCGCATCGCGCATCATGTGGATCATCTGAATGGTCTCTCCCTACAGAAAACCGGCATCGTCCAAAATCTCATCTCCGATCCATCGCAGTTGTCAGATCGTAAGACATCCTGCCGAGGGGCTCTCGCGAGATCTGTGATTCGCAAACGACCGGCTGTTGATGTCATCGCAGCGGTTTGAAATCGCTTTCATTTCTGAAGAGTTTCATTTCGTAACCGCTTACTGGTGTGGAGTTGAGATTAAATTGGCTCGATGCTCCTTTAGCCCGCATTTCAATGTTAGGTTGGCTTTTGCTCACTGCCTCCAGAAACCGGATTTTGAATTTGATGGAAGTGACTGTTGCGGCACGAAATGCCGGTGTGTTGAGGTGACGCAACGTTGGGCAACATCGATGTTGACAATTTTCAATTGCTCTTAATTGCCTCAGATTGCACCAAAGTTTCTCTCGGTGCGAAACCGATTTCTTTGATACAGCCGGTACGAGGGGAGCAGGTCTATGCAGGCATTACAATTGTCTGGCGTCTGCGTGGTCCTGATGGGCTTCGCAGGTTGTCAATGCTTTTCAATCACAGAGCGCTATCAGGATATGGTCGACAATTTCGTCGACCATCCGCGATCTCTTGAGCGCTGGTATGATCCTGGGTTGGATCTTACGCGAATTGGATACCCCGACTGGTATCAGCATAAATTCAATGACCGACTTTATGATCGTTCATTAAGCCGTGGATATCGGGCTCTTCCAAGCTACACGCATAACCCGATTTACGTGCCGAAACAGGAACAGGAAATCCCGCGTCCGATTCCGATGGTGCCGGGAAGTTCGGAACAGCTGCTTCAGGAAATGGATTCTGACCTGCTTTCCAGTCCACCAATTATCCCGCCGGAGCGGATGACGGTTCCAGAATCGAATCCACAACTGGATTCTCCTCCATTGCCACCACGGGCACCGCAAGTGCCTCCTGAGGGCGCAGCGATTCCCGCTGTTCCTTCAATCCCGCCAGCAATCCGGCCCAACGCGACGAATTGATTGAGACCGTTTCGACGTCTCAAGTGGACGAGTCGTCGCCATTCTTGAATGGAGAACAGCTGAATCCCGCGTACCAAAGACGTTCTTTCAAGAACTGCTCGCGCAGGGAATGCTGGATCGAATAGGTCTAAGACGCAGTAATGCGTCGGCCGATGACCGCTCTGGTTTTTCCATCGAGTCTGGCGAAGAACAATGTCACCTTGTTCTTGCCTTTCAGCGGCAACTTTCGGCGAAGCGCGGCAGCGTCGACAGGGACATGTCGACAGCGAATTTCGACCTCCCCGATCTCTGCTTCGCGGAAGTAATTGCGAATGTCGCGATCGTTGTTTGGCAGATCTGTCAGCACTTCATAACAGGCCGCTGCCGGCGAATGAATCAATTCGCCTGATGTCAGATATTCTTCTGCGGCATCAAGACGATTCAGGCTCAGTTCTTCGGTCAACTTATCGAGAAGGCCGGCACGTACGATTGCCGGATCAGGGTCATAGAGATAAGTCTCCAACGGCCCGACCATTCCAACTGATTCCCACGGGTTTCCGGAAAGAGTGAAACCTTGCGGAAGAATCGTTGCTCGCATTGCGTGTTCCCCACGCAGTGATCCGAACCACACAATGGCTTCTCGGCAGTCGCCGTTGAGGCTGACAAGTTCAACTTCGCACTGGTTGAACTTGCCACCGAAATTGCTGGCGGACGAGAGTGTGATTGCTCCGCCTGGCTCATGTTCGACCAAAGACTGAAGCGATTCCTGATTAGGAATGTGATCTTCCAGCTTGACTGCTTTCTGGCCGGTCGCAGTGCGCTGGGGGTGAATGTGAATCAGTTCCGCAGACAAGCCTTCAATCGGGTTGGCAACCACTTCAGTCTTGATGCGGTCGGCGACTCCATAGACCTCCGCGTTCAATCTCGTTCTTAGTGCGGCAATCTCCGATGTCTCTCGTGCGGTAACATTCAGACCGGCTTTGGCGAATCCGATGGAGTTCGCACCGAACCCGCAGTACAGGTCAAAGACGTGTGACCCGGCGGCCGCAAAACGCTTTGCTTTGTGCTCGGCGATCAGGTCGGGGGTCGCCTGTTCCAGTTCCTGACGACTGAACCACATTTTGTCTGCGTGAACATGTCGCGCACTGGCTCGGGTTCGCAGTTCAGAAAGTGTCAGGGCTCCCCGAACCAGCTCCGGGTCAAACTGCTTTCTTAATTGCGTCTGGAGCTTCAGTCCCTGTCCTTCCTTACTGGCGACTTTCGCCATGAGATCTGGAGATTCAGTGAGACGTATGAGAAGTTCGTAGTCGGGATTCATGGAAAAAAGAAACCGCAGGTCCAGTCGACCTGCGGCAAGCCTCTACAGGGAATTAAATGCACAGGAGTGAGGAGTGTCGGCGATTGGGGTCTTCACGACGACCACACTCTGACGTTACTTGGAACTCATTCGCCATGGGAATGAGCCGATCAGGATCAGTTCCTGAGGAGGAAGTGCGGTGGTGGATTGTGGGTAAAAGAAACCATACATGTTGACCATACCTGAGGTCATTTCGCCAATATAAATGACGCCGCTACCAGGTTGTGCCCCTGAGGTTCCTGTCTGCTGGAGATTGGCTCTTCCGGACACCATGACATACTGAGCCTTGGTGGTGACGCGGAAGTCTGCAGCAAGATTGCGAACCCAGGAGTGGGTGAATCCGCCGACCAGTGTGCTGTATCCGGCGCCGATCAGACGGCCAGTCACCATGTCGAGAACGAAAACGGCTTCGCTGTTGAGGGCGATGGTGTCACATGTTGCCATTGCAAATCGTTCACCAGCCGCTGCGGTTGACGCGTGGGCAGGTTCAGCCGGGCAATAATAAGTAATGGCCATGCCGAGCAGGGTTCCTGCAATCAGCCAGGTAAGCCGACGGTCAACTGGGGGCGTTTGCATAACTTCCTGTTCCCTTCGCAATGGATTCGAGCGGACAACACGGCCAGCGTGATGTGAAACGAAACTAACCCGACGTCAATCTGATTGATCGTAACAAATGCTGACACATTTTCACCAGATTTGATTCGTAAAGTGGAGCCCGATCCGTTCGGTGGGTTTCAATTTGAGAGAGTCAGGAGGACTTGAGCGATTCGTGGAGTGTCGCTGGTTTTGGAGAATTGACGATTTTTCCCGTAAATGCAGTCGTTTTCGTGGAGGTCCTTCTGCAATGTTCGGTTGGATCGGACGAATATGAATTCGTTTTGCTGCAAGAGGGTTATGGCGTTTGCCTGTCGGAGTCGATACTTTTTGTTTTGGAGGCACGTTTTGAAGATCGTTGGTCTGGAATAACAAGCCAGAAGATAACGTTCGGGGAAGGTTCGCTTCCGTCGGGACGCGTCAATTGGGATGTTGCTCCGGTTTTCAGGGAACGTGCGTCCCACGGTGTTTCCGGGATACGAGTTCGAGTTTCAAGAGAGTCAGGATTGCCGTTGTGGCTGCGAAATGTCTGGTTGTCGATGCCGGTCATACACGGGTGAAGTTTGCCGCGTGTCGGAATCCCGGTGCTGGCCAGCTGCCTGTGATTGAGCAGTCAATTGCGGTTCTCTATTCCGACCCAATTGATTGGGCGACAATCTCCAGTTGGTTTGTCGGGGAAAAGTCTGTTCCTGCTGTCGTGGTGGGCACCAATCTGGAGAAGGCCAGACAGGTGATTGCGGCTTGGCCAAGTGATCTTTGGACTCCGAGATTATTTACAGACAAGCTCTCATTGCCGCTGACAATTCAGGTCGATTACCCGGAGAAAGTCGGGATTGATCGCTTGTTGAATGCCATTGCAGCGAACATTCTCAGAACTCCTGATCAGCCTGCGATTACAGTGGGAACAGGAACGGCAATTACAGTTGACGCGATCGACGTGAATGGCGTGTTTCAGGGAGGAGCGATTCTGCCTGGGATTCTTCTGGGAGCAAAATCATTGCACGAGGAGACGACGACGCTGCCTCATGTCGACGTCTGGGAATTGCTCAAACGCGAACCGGCTGTCATCGGCAAGAATACCGAAAGTGCCATTGCGAGTGGTTTGTACTGGGGACATCTCGGGGCGGTTCGAGAAATGATTTCGCGATTAACTGAAGTTCTGATGAACGACTCAACGCGCCCTCCACTGGTTTTGCTGACCGGGGGCGCTAGTGGAATTCTCGCTCCGTATCTCCCTGAGGCGAGACTGGAGAATGAATTGCCGATGCGCGGGCTTGCTGCAATTGCTGATCAGATTCAGGGCTCTTAAACAATCTCTCTGATTGCTCCAGGTGAATGCATCAAATGAGTGCTGGACCTCCGATGTTTGTTTGTGAATTGACCCCTCGCGGGCGTGGCGCTGTCGCAACGATCGGAGTGCGTGGGAACCTCGATTTACTGGATGGGGAGTTCATTCCGGTCAATGGGCGAAACGCGGCATCGCAGAAGCAACAGGCGGTTTGTTTTGGGACATGGGGAACGGTCTCGCCTGAAGAGATTGTTTTTCTCCGGACTGGCGAGCATTCTGCAGAACTGCATTGTCACGGTGGAATCGCTGCTGTGCAGCGGATTTTGGCCGATCTTCAGCAGCACGGAGCTGAGGTCGTGACGCAGCAGCAGTGGCGCCAGTTTGGGGAGCCGCTCATCGGTGCTGAGTTTGGGGAAGCATTAAGCAAAGCGACAACGCAAAGAACGGCTCATCACCTTTTGCGGCAGCAATCCCTCTTTCCTCAGGCGATTGCAGAATTGCGTGGGATGCCATGTGAGAGAATGGTCCCTGCGATTGAGCGCCTCCTTGCTCACCGCGAGTTCGGTCGGCATCTGCTTGTTCCTTGGAAAGTGGTTCTCTGTGGACGCCCCAATGTCGGGAAGTCGCAGTTGATTAATGCACTTGTCGGATTTGAACGCGCAGTCGTCTTTGATCTGCCTGGGACGACTCGCGATGTCATTACCGCAGAGACGGCGTTTCATGGCTGGCCAGTTGAGCTTTCTGATACCGCCGGCATGAGAGAAACGGACTCTGAACTGGAAGCGGCCGGAATCGCGAAGGCGAAGACACGACTTTCGGAAGCGGATCTCGTTGTTGTTGTGCTCGACTCTGTTGCTGGCGTTACAGAAGAAGATCGTCAATTGTTAGACCGGTTCAATCTCCGGGATCATCTTGGGGATGGGCACGGGAGTTCACAAATTGCTTCAGATCACCAGCCTGATGCGATTGTTGTGTGGAACAAATGCGACCTTCCTTCGACGCATACGCCCCCGCCTGGCGCCCTTTCAGTCTCGGCAATTCAACAGCAAAGAATTCCTGAGCTGATGGATTTGATTACCAATCGTCTGGTGCCGGCTGAACCCACTCCAACAGAGGCCTTCCCGGTTCTGGAGTCGCAGATTCAACGTCTGGAGTTGTTGTTAACAGCGGCTCGCTCCGGCGACGAGTCACAGGTTACGCAGTTGTTGAACGAATGGCTCAATGTGCAATAGAGCCTTTTGCCAACACACTCTTCAGTGGGGGAGAAGCCGGTTTTTCGCTATTGAACAGATTTGGAATGTGGCTCAAAGCTTTTGGCAACGTGGACAGAAGAAAGTGCTGCGCTGTGCCTGAACGACTCGTATGATCTCGGCGCGGCGACAGGAAGCGCACTGCTCGCCGTCTCGTGCATAAACGCGATGTTTGTTCTGGTAGCTTCCATCCTGATTCAATGCGTTGCGGTAAGTTCCATCTCCGAGTGTCGAACCCTCGTATTGAATTGCTTCCTGAAGAACCGAGAACGTCGCCGACAGGAGTTTTTCGAGCTGCCGACGGTTCAGTTGATTGGCCGGAAGGCTTGGGGAAATCTTTGCGAGATGGAGAATCTCACTGGCGTATAAATTCCCAATCCCTCCGATCAGCTTCTGGTCGAGCAGGGCAACTTTAATGGGACGACTGGTTCGTGAAAGAGCCGTTTCCAAGTACTCGACTGTCAATTCAAGCGCGTCCGGTCCGAGTCGATTTGGGCCGAGCTCGCACTGGAATTCTTCAGGAGTCATCAGGCGAAGTGTTCCCAGTCCGCGGCGATCCCAGAACCAGATGGAATGCTCTTTTCGACCGGTTTTCAACTTCCATTCGAACCGCAGGTGCTCTTTGTCCGGGGGATTTCCTACCAGCATCAGCCCTGTCATCCGAGGTTCAATCACATAGATGCTGCCGTTTTGCAGGTGGATCAGGACCCGTTTTGCCTTGCGTGTGACCGCCTGAACCGTTTGTCCCCGTGAAATTTCCTGAATTCTGGGGAACTCCGGCTGCATCAGGATTGGTCGACAATCACATGGAGGCAGGACAACATCGACGATTTTCGCCCCCTCAAGCTGAGAGCGAATACCGCGAACCATTGTTTCGACTTCCGGAAGTTCTGGCATCGAAAGAGTGCACTTAAATGAGGGCAGGTGTGGGCGTAATGAATGGTTTTACAGGCATCACGCCGGGAGCGGAACGAGCAGGGGCGATTTGGAGAACCCGGAAATCGCTGGCGATATATTCGCGCCAGGGCGTGTTCTGGGAATAAGCGGTGTAATTAGACGGGTTCATTATACCGGCTGTTCTTATTCTTTCGACCACTTCCCCTCGCCCTGCCCGCTCGGAAGTCAATTCCAGTTAATGTTCTTGACGATGGAATACGAGAAGACGATTCTATGGATAATCGTTTTCTGTCAATTAACAGCGAAACGGGCGGACCTGCATCCCTGAAAAGTGTGCTGGTCTTCAATTTTCATATCCATCGTCTCATACAGCGAACTGTACGAGCGAGTTTTTTGTCGATTTGGGACCATTTCCAGCTGCCTGACGATTGCAGACCGGACTGGGGCGTCCCTCAGTTGCCGAATTACGGCGTTGGCGGAGCGAATCTCTATGACGCGTGCAACTTTTGTTTGTGCCCGGTCAGAACATCAGACCGCACGTCTCCGGATGGGAGTGGTCGCAGGGGCGACTGTACTGTCGATGTTCGCTGGCGCCCTGAATTGTCAGGTTTTTGGGGCCGAACCGACACCTCAGGCTGACGTTGCCGGATTGCTTGCATCAGGGGAATTGGGAGCTGCAGCTGATGTTGTTGCTGCTCAACCTGCCGATGGCCGGGATGCACTGGTTCAGCAGGTAATCAATGCCCAGAAAAAAGCTGGGAATCCAGAAGCCGCTAAGTCGCTGCTGCCGCTGCTTGGAGAATCTCGGGATCGTAAAGAAGCTGTCGCGGGCATCGCTCGTGAACAGGTTCTCAACGGGGGAACTGATGCCAGCTTGATGATGCTGGCCATGCTGATTCAGGCTGTCGTTCAAGGAAACTGGGAAGAAACCGACCCAGACCTTGCTCCATCGATCTTCCCGTACCGCAGCGGGATCATGGTCGATGCCAACGGCGTGCTGGCCAGCAGCCTGAAGGAAGACCGAACTGGTCGCGTTGAAGCCGTGCATACCGAAGGTCGTCGCGCTCAACTCAACGAAGACATCGCAGCATCTTCAAACTTGCGTCTCGTGTCGCTGACCCGACTTGAGAAAGAAATCGCTCTTCGTATGGCTCAGGGCAAGTCAGCCGCTGAATCGATGAAGAATCTCGCAGGTCTGACCCGCATTCAGTATGTACTGGTCTACCCAGAATCAAACGAAATCGTGATTGGCGGTCCAGCAGAAGGGTGGCGTTATGGTCGTGATGGCCAACCGGTCGCCTTGGAATCAAACTCACCAACGCTCCAACTCGACGACCTTGTCACTGTGATGCGAACCTTCGATCGCGGCGGCGATGCCAACTTCTCATGCTCGATCGACCCACGCAAAGAGAATCTGAAAGCTGTTCAGAACTTCGTTGCAGAATCACAGTCACGCGGCTCCCTGAGCCCAAATGCTGTTCGCGGCTGGGCAAATAAGGTCGGCCAGATCCTCGGAAATCAGGATATCTCTGTCGACGGGATTCCAGCTGACAGCCGAGTTGCTCGGGTGATGGTTGAAGCTGACTACCGCATGAAGCTGATCGGAATTGGTAAGCTCAACGCCGGCCAGGAAATTCCAAGCTACTTCCAACTGCTGGCCAAAGACCCGACAGTCGCTTCCGGAAATCTGGATGCACTCCGCTGGTGGATGGCACTGCAGTGTGAATCTGTAGTGCACTCAGCAGACTTTACCGCATTCGAAATTCGTGGTTCAGGCGTGAAGTGTCTGTCTGAAAACGAATTCCTGACTGCAAATGGCGAACGAGTTCCATCTGGCAAAGCCGAGTCCATCAATCGCCAGTTCGCGAAGAACTTCACTGAGAACTACAACAAGCTGGCCAAGCAGGATCAGGTCTTTGCTGAACTGCAGGGAATCTTTGATCTGGCACTGGTCGCTGCAATGATTCAGAATCACAATCTGGATCAGCAGGCGAACTGGGATCGCGGAGTCTTCGCTGCGAACGGAGAATACCGCCCAGCATCGTTTGCAACTCCAAAAGAAACCCAATCTGTTGTGAATCACCGTGTTTACAATGGAAAAGACATCGTCCTGCAGGTTGCTGGTGGTGTTCGTGCTGATGCTTTGGCTGTTCTGAACAACGAAACCGTTGCGACAGAATCTGCTGAAGTGAAAGTGACTGCCAATAAAGCGAAAGCAACCAACCTCCCAGAAAACCGCTGGTGGTGGGACGCTAAGTAGTTTTGATTTGCAGGCGGATTGGGAATGGAGTGATCCCCGACCAAGGGGTAAACATGAAATTCCTGAATGGGTTGAGCTTGGTTTATTCCGCACTGCGAATTCTGATTTCTGCAGTGAGCTCAACAGTCTGCGTTCAATTGAAAATTCGAGAGACGAGGAAGTGCGCTTCCTCGTCTTTTTCTATTCCAGGCGTCTGCTGGTCACTGCTGATCTGTCTCTCTGTCGCCATCGCAGGACAGGCTGGTGAGGTGCCGCAAGAATTGCCTCCGCCTGTTCGGCTCGCCCTGAAACCGGAAGCAGATGGTTCGCCTGTCAGGCCGCCTGAGTCGATGGGGGACGTCATTCGGCTTTGTCTGTTACAGGCACTTTCTGAAGAGTTCGTCGACGAAAAGAACTGGGGAGAAACAACTTCCAGATTTGACGGTGTTCGCGTTCGGGGATTGCGTATTTCCAAGCGTGAACGAGACGTGAACCATGGGTTCTGGCATCGCTACAAAGCAGAGCTGATTCAGCCTGAGGAGACGTTTGACGTTCATATTCAGCAGGAGGCGGGTGCGGATCAGTCGATTCGCTTTACCATTCTGATTGATTTGAAGGCACGTTGCGAAACCACATTTGTGCTGTGGACGTATGGAGTTAAAGGGATTAACGGAACGACGACCTCGGACGCGAAACTTCAGTTAAGGCTTGTGATTGATACGAAGCCGCAGTTCAAATTTTCGCTGGATACTCCGTTACCACGACTGGAACTGAGCCCTCAGGTTGTGTCGCTGAATTTGAAGTTGCGAGATCTTGATCTGCATCGAGTTGGTGTGATTGGGGGCAGCGCGGCCACGGTAATGGGAGACGCTTCTCGTAAAGTCATTGAGGAGCTTTTGCAGCAGCAGGAAGGCCGAATCAAGAAAAAGCTGCAACAGCAGATTGATGAGATCGGCTCGCGAAAATAGCCCAACCTGTCAGGGTGAAATTTGAGTGGGAGTGGACCGAGCCGGGAATGCTCTTCGGAGTCGATTTATGTTATTCTGATGGTCTCATCGACGTGGGGGAAAACGCCAGTCGGTGATGCGTGAAGTAGCAAAACTCTCGGTCAATCAGGATTATCTGCCAGTTTGTCGGCGGGTGAAGTGAGACGAATTCATGTTGTGCCCATTCTGCCGTCAAGGCGAAAGCAAAGTGGTTGACTCACGAGGCAGCCAGGAATTCGTCATCCGCCGCCGCCGCGAGTGTCTGCATTGTGGGCGCCGCTTCACAACGTATGAGAAGATGGAGGAATCTCCTCTTAAGGTGATCAAGAAGGACGGTTCTCGGGTCCCCTTTGATCGTGAACGGATGCGGCAGGGGATTGAAAAAGCCTGTTATAAGCGTCCGATCAGCCCTGATCAGGTTGAAAGCATCCTGAACAATGTTGAGTTCTGCGTTTACGAGACGTTCGATCGTGAAGTCCCGTCGCGGTTTATTGGGGAGAAAGTCTGCGAAGAATTACGGCGAATTGATCAGGTTGCCTTCGTACGATTTGCGTCCGTGTATCGTTCGTTCCAGGATGTGAATGATTTTGTCGAAGAATTACAGACGCTCCGGCAGCGAAGCCAGCAGCATCATGATTGAGTCGTTGTTGCTGATTGGAGATTCCACTGGCATGGAGGCTGTGGCGACGGCTGCATCTGCTCATGCCAGAAACATCTTCGCGGTGGACAATCTTCCTTCGGCTCTATCGCAGGCTCCTCAGGCGGATCTGGTTATTGTCTTTCAGCATTCTCCCGACGAGTACTCTTTGGCTGAGATTCTGAAACTTCTGAATGCAATTCCTTTAACCCGCCTGATTGTCTGTCAGGGACCTTGGTGCTCCTCGTACGGGCGAACGCGACAGTTTTGGCCTGCTGCAGTCTGTGTCGATGAGTCTCGTTGGTTGACACGGGTGGAGAAGGAATTGAAAGTGTTGTCTGGTGAATGTTTGCCGCTTCCCTGGACGGCAGGACTCGATGAGATTTTTGCGTTTGACTATGGGCCGGACAGGAAGCTGTCCTGAATTTTCAATTCTGTTATCGAGATGAAGGCAGTCATGCGAGTTGGCCTGTTCGTCCCATGTTATGTCGACCAGATGTATCCTGACGTTGGCATGGCGACTCTAGAACTGCTGGAGCAGTTTGGATGCACTGTTGATTACCCGGAAGCCCAGACATGTTGTGGGCAGCCCATGGCGAATACCGGATGCATCGACGATGCTGCGCCTCTCGCCAGACGTTTCGTCGAGATCTTTCAGGATTACGACGCAATTGTCTGTCCGTCCGGAAGCTGCACAGCGATGGTGACTCACCATTACGAGCAGTTCTTTCGCGAACATGATCCTGCTTACACGGAAGTGCAAGGCAAAACGTACGAACTGACCCAATTCCTGCTTGATGTTCTCAAGGTGAAGTTCGAAAACCGGTCGTTTCCGTATCGCGTCGGCCTGCACAACAGTTGCCACGGGTTGCGTGAGTTGCGTCTGGGAGGGTGTTCAGAACGAATGTTGACGCTGGAGAACAAGGCGGAAACGCTGCTTCGCCAGATGAACGGGATCACGCTGGTGAACCTGCAACGCCCGGATGAATGCTGTGGTTTTGGCGGAACATTTGCTGTTGCGGAAGAGGCCATCTCCTGCATGATGGGCAACGATCGGATCGCGGATCATCAACAGGCCGGGGCCGAGGTGATTACGGCGGGAGACATGTCCTGTCTGATGCACCTCGACGGATTGATTCGCCGTCAGAAGAAGCCGATTGCCGTGATGCATATCGCCGAAATTCTGGCCGGGCGGAAACCGGGTGGAAAATAGTTCGAGCGTAACGCTGACTCTGCGGTTCCTACTTCACCTTCTCGTCAAAGAAAAAGACCACCTGCAGATGGGCAGGTGGTCTTTGTTGGTTTCGTCTTCGTTTGCTTAGAGAAGAGTTACTTCTCTAAAGCGATGTCGATGACGTTTGCACCGCCGGTCACTTCGAACTCCAGTCCCGACGTTTTTGCTGAGATGTACTTCTTCGGGACTTGGTTTGATTTGTTCTCTGGTTGGCCTGGCTCTGGCGGCTGTGGATTGACTGTTACGGCATACTTCCCGATCGGCAATGTTCCGTCGGTCTTGTAAGTCCCGTCTTCCTGAGTCACCCCCATCGAGCCAGCCCCAAGCTCACTTGAGAAGAACTCGACAATCACCGACGAGAGTGGTTGACCGCCAAGTGTGACTTTTCCGGTGACGGTCCCAGTTGGAGTCGTGTCGCGGCCACTTCCGCAGCCTTGCAGTGAGCACAATCCTGCTACCAAAACCAAACTTGCCAACAAGCTTTTCATCGTAAGCATTTCTACAAGCTCCAAAACAGAGACACCGCTGCACAAACCGGTTGGAAAGCACAGCGGTGCTTCTG
>JBEBTF010000063.1:0-19627 GCA_040393865.1 Planctomicrobium piriforme
CGGATCATTCGATCTCACGACACCTGTTTCTGCTGAAACGACAACTCAGCCTCAGGTGGAGTTCTATCGCGACATCGCTCCGATTCTGAGAGCGAAATGTCAGGCCTGTCATTCCGCTTCGGTACATGAAGGCGATCTCCGACTTGATGACCATGCCTTAACAATGAAGGGAGGAGAAAGCGGTCCTCCGGTTGTTGCTGGCGATGCCGAGAAGAGTTTGCTCTACCTCGTTTCGACACGCAAAGAAGAACCGGCGATGCCTCCCTTGCCCAATACTGTGCAGGCGACAGCACTGACAGACGCCGAGCTCGACCTGTTGAAACGCTGGATCAACGAGGGAGCGATTGCCGGGACACGCACCACAGGAAACACGACGAAATGGCGGAACCTGCCAGCGGCTCAACAAACGGT
Organism: Planctomicrobium piriforme; assembly: GCA_040393865.1. Taxonomy (GTDB): domain Bacteria; phylum Planctomycetota; class Planctomycetia; order Planctomycetales; family Planctomycetaceae; genus Planctomicrobium; species Planctomicrobium piriforme_A. The sequence goes on from JBEBTF010000063.1 coordinate 412, forward strand.
CTATAGCCTCGCCATGTCGCCGGATCAACGCCTCCTTGCAGCAGGCCGTGGCAATCGCGTCGTGCTGTATGACATGCTGACACTCAAGGAAGGGGGTTCCCTCTCTGACCCCAGAATCGATGGACGAACCGACCGGGACTATGTTCAATCAATCGCATTTAGCCCTGATGGACGGACGATTGCCACAGGGGGATATCGCGCTGTCAAACTCTGGCAGCAGGCGACTCCACGTCCCATCTACTCAGAAACGTTTCCGCAACCGATTCGCTTAATTCGATTCACACAGCAAGGTCAGCAGGCGGCATTTCTCTCTGGCCCTGCTCAAATCACGATTCTGAATCTGCAAACGGGAAAACCAGAGCGAACATGGCCTGCAGGCGAGATGCAGATTTCTTCAATGGCGATCTCTCCAAATGGAAACATACTGGCTACAGCAGACACGTCCGGACTCGTAAAGTTATGGGCTGTTGCAACAGGAGAAGCCCAGCAGCAGTTCCAGACTGGCAGCGCCATTCACGCCATCGCAATGAACCAGGAGTCTGCTCACCTCGCAACGTCACATGCTGATTCTGTCATCCGTATTTGGCCGACAGCAGAAACGTCTTCTGAGCGGAAACCTGTCTTCGAACTTTCCGGACACACACAACCTGCGGAACACCTTTCGATTATCGGCAAGCAACATTTATTGTCAGCTGGTCCCGACAAGCTGTTACGACGCTGGGATCTCTCGAACGGGAAGGAAATCTGGTCGCATGAGTTTCCGTTCCCGATTCTCGATGTGCAGACATCAGCTGACAGTCAACGATACGTTGTTCTCGGCAGTGATGGACACGCACAGCTGTTGAATGAAGAAGGAAAACCAATCGCAAAGTTGGAAGGGTTGCGAACTGTTCAGGAAGCAGTCGTAACAAAAGAAAATCACGAAATTGCGAAGCGACATCTGGCACGAGCAACGGAACGCCTGAAACAAGCGGAAGCGGACTTCAACAGTCGGGAACAGATCTTCAAGACCGCGGAGACGAAGCTCCAAACGTCAAAAGAGACCTTAACGAAGCACGAACAGGAACTGCAGCAAGCCAAAGCGAGTGAACAACAGGCCACAACGGCATTGATGGAATCTCCCAACGACGAACCGAAGAAGAAAGCGGTCGCGGCTGCTGTAGAAAACGTCAAGAAGAGCACTGCCCAATTGACCAAATCACAGGCAGCTGTCGAGGCAGACAATCGGGCCGTGATTCTTGCTAAACAAGCCGTTCAGTCTGGCACCGACCAACTGGAACGTCGACGTTCTGAATCCGCAGAGGTCACACAAACGGTTGCAGACACGGAGAAGCTAGCAGCCGAAGCAACACAACGACGCAACGAAAGCAACCTGCAACTCTCATCAGTCACAATCGACAATTCACAAGGAATCATTGTGGCCAGTGGCGGAGATCAAACTCCCCATGTCTGGAATCTGCAGACGGGAGCACCATTGATTGCACCAGTCTTTCCCGCTGTGAGCACCGGAGTTCAATCGGTTGGGGCCAACAGGCTAATTACGACGACAACCCGCGATTCGGAGCCATCTACAGTCACTCTCTGGGACATCTCACCTCAGTGGGAACTCAAGAAGACCTTGGGACCTCAAGGAGGCGATCTGAATCTGCTGGACGAATCATCGATTCAGGATCGAGTCATGGCGATCGCTTTCAGCCCTGACGGCCAGACGTTGGTCACTGGAGGAGGCGAACCGTCTCGCGGTGGCGAACTGCTGTTCTGGAATTTGAATGAACCAGACAAACCGGCTCCCGTTCCCGATGCTCATAGCGACACCGTTCTGAGCGTTCAATTTTCCAGAGACGGAACGAAACTGGTCACAGGAGGAGCCGACAAATTCTGCAAGGTTTTTGACACCGCGAAACGATCGCAGATTCTGTTACTTGAAGGACACACGGATCATGTGATGGGTGTCGCATTCAATGCGGATGGAAACCTTGCGGCCAGCGGAGCTGCGGATCGTCTGATTAAAATCTGGGATCTTGAAACCGGAGAGATCCAGCGGACAATCAGCAATTACTCCAGACAGGTGACTTCCATCAGGTTCATTGGAGACACAAACCGGATTGTTTCCAGCAACGGTGACACTTCTGTGAAGATTCATGTCACCAGCGACGGCAAGAATGAACGCACCTTCGGTGGAGCAAAAGATTACCTCTATTGCAGTACCATTTCCCCTGACGGCTCGCAGGTGATCGCCGGTGGTCGTGAAGCGGTTATCTATATCTGGAATGCAACATCAGGCCAATTGATCACGTCTTTCGGGCCACTCCCAGCCCCGGATTCCAGCGTTTCCAAATAGGTGACCGACTCTGTTCTGATTCCCACTGGGAGTCAGGCTGATGCCCGTGTGACACAGTCTCGCTCCCCCCTCTTCGTGGTGCAGTTGAATTCTGATATCGTTATTCGTGAGAATAGATCAGAAGATCCTCGAAGGCGAGGCCTCGACAACGCTCATGTGATCTCAGTTCCAGAACGCTGACATTGCCGGGCGGACCTCCATCAACTGGCACCACGGACAGCCCCATCGGGTGAAGGAATAGCATGTCGTCTCTGAAAACGCTCTTGGGCGTCGGTCTCTGCCTGAGCTGGTGGGTATCGGCCTCCGCAGCACAGGCTCCCCCAACATATGACATTGTGATTTATGGCGGAACAAGCGCAGGAGTCATTGCAGCTGTTCAAGCTAAGAAGATGAACAAAAGTGTCGTCGTTGTCGGCCCTGACATTCATCTCGGGGGGCTGACTGCCGGAGGACTGGGCTATACAGACTCCGGGAAGAAAGAAGCGATCGGGGGGCTCAGCCGCGACTTCTATCATCGGCTTTGGAAATACTATCAACAGGATTCCGCCTGGAAGTGGGAACCGAAGAAGCCAGTGAAGAGTCAGGGACCTGACGAAAAAGCAGGAGGACAACCACCGGGAATGTGGGTGTTCGAACCGCACGTTGCCGAGAAGGCCTACGAAGACCTTGTCAAAGAATACGATATCCCGGTGATTCGTAATGAATATCTGAATCGTGAGTCCGGCGTGAAAAAGCAGGATGGTCGAATCACCTCCATCACAATGCTGAGCGGGAAAACATTTAACGGTCGCATGTTCATCGACGCCACTTACGAAGGCGACCTGATGGCAGCGGCAGGCGTGAAATACCACGTTGGACGGGAAGCAAACAGTGTTTATGGGGAAACACTGAATGGAGTGCAGACTAAAGGACGTCTGCACGCACATCACTTCCTGATGAACATTTCTCCATACAAAATCCCGGGCGACCCGAAGAGTGGGTTGTTGCCACGCATCAGCAGTGAGCCGCCAGGAGAACATGGCAGTGGAGATCATCGTATTCAGGCTTATTGCTTCCGCATGTGCCTGACCAATCACCCTGAGAATCGACTGCCATTCCCGAAACCGGAGGGCTACGACGCAAGCCAGTACCAGTTGCTCGCGAGAATTCTGGACTCCGGTTGGAGAAACGGACTGAGGAAGTTTGATCCCATTCCAAACAAGAAGACCGACACCAACAATCACGGGCCGTTCAGCACAGACAATATTGGGTACAACTACGATTACCCTGAAGGATCGTACGAACGCCGTCGTGAAATCATTCAGGAACACATCACTTACCAGCAGGGGATGCTCTACTTCCTTGCCAATGACCCATCGGTTCCGGAAGACGTCCGCAAGCAGTTCAACGAATGGGGTCTGGCGAAAGATGAATTCCCTGACCACAAAGGCTGGCCACACCAGATTTATGTGCGTGAATCCCGCCGAATGCTGGGTGAATATGTCATGACCGAAAAGGACTGTCAGGATCAGGTCGAAACCCCACAATCGATCGGGATGGGGTCCTACAACATGGACTCACACAACACACAACGTTATGTCACCGCAGAAGGCTTTGTTCAAAACGAAGGGGATGTTCAGGAACGAGCAAAACGACCATACGAAATCGCCTATGGTTCGATCATTCCTAAACGTGATGAATGCCAGAATCTGCTGGTGCCGGTCTGTGTTTCCAGCAGCCATATTGCATACGGTTCCATCCGCATGGAACCGGTGTTCATGATTCTCGGACAGTCAGCATCCACAGCGGCAATCATCGCTCTGGACAAGAATATTTCTGTTCAGGATGTGCCTTATGACGTGCTTCGTGCCCGGCTTCTGGAAGATGGACAGGTTCTCGAACTCGCCAATCCAAACGCAGAACTTCGCAAAAAGTTGAAAGGGGTTCTCGTTGACGATCTGGATGCCAAGTTCACAGGCACCTGGAACGATTCCGGATCGATTTCGCCTCACTTTGGAGACGGATATCGTCACGACACCAACATGAACAAAGGAAACTGCACCGCTTTGTTCGAAGCCGAATTGAAACCCGGCAAGTATGAAGTCCGATTCGCTTATGCTCCGACATCGGGTTCACGTGCCACCAATGTTCCGGTCAAAATCCACCACGCCGGTGGCGATTCCATTGTCAAAGTCAATCAGACCAAACGTCCGCCTGATGGTGAGTTCGATCTGAGCCTTGGAGTGTTTACATTCGACAAGAAGGGCTCCGTCCTGATTTCGAATGAAGGCACTGACAATATCGTTGTTGTGGACACGATCAGATTCGTGCCGGTCGAGAAATAGGTCATCGAGTGATGATTGCCGGGAATCCCCCTTCCCGGCAATCTGTCATTCATATAATTGCTGGTCTGACACCAGAAGCCGTCTACATTCAGCTGGAATTGTCGACTGCGTCTGGGAACGTGACACCACAGCACCAGCCCAGAGATTCCCCCCTGCTCTTCGGAGCAATTCCCCAAAGATTTCCCACCTGATAGAATCAATATGATCACGGTCTCATCCCTTCGATGAGTCCTGATACCTTCCGATACGTTCCGATTTCCCTCGGTGACAAAGTGACGCAATCGGCTTGCGAATCCTCACAGAAGATTCTCAGGTCTTCGTAACGTTGTCTGCTCGCCGAAGGACTGTCTGAGAAGACATTCGGTTCGATCCCCCTGACATTGATGACTCAGGATACGACTGACACAGCGCCAGTTCAGAACTGTCCCGAGAAGGGCTTCCGAAGTAATGCAGAAGATTTTCGCCTGGCTGGATGATCGCACCGGATACCGTGCACTTTTGAACAAGACCCTGTACGAGCCGATTCCCGGTGGGGCGCGCTGGCGGTATGTCTGGGGAACAACATTACTGTTCACATTCATGCTGCAGGTCCTGACCGGATTCTGCTTGTGGATGAGCTACAGCCCGAGCGCAACGACCGCGTGGGAAAGCGTCTTCTATATCCAGCATTCGATGACATTAGGCTGGCTCGTTCGGGGGATGCATCACTTCGCGGCTGGTGCCATGATGATCCTGATGACGCTGCATCTAATGCAGGTGGTCATTGACGGAGCCTATAAAGCTCCGCGAGAAGTGAACTTCTGGCTGGGGCTGCTTCTCATGCAGCTCATCGCCGTGATGGGTGTGACTGGTTATCTGTTGCCGTGGGATCAGAAAGGATATTCCGCAACGCAGGTCGTGACCGGGATCATCGGAGCGACTCCAATTGTTGGAACATATATTCAGCAGCTTGCTCAAGGGGGAACCCAGTACGGCAACCTGAACCTCACCCGATTCTTTGCGCTGCATGCAGGGATTCTGCCTGCCGCAGTTCTCGGTGTGCTGGCGTTGCATCTCTATGTCTTCCGACGTCATGGGCAATGCACTGTCCCATCAAAACGCAATCCGGATGACAAAACCGTTCACACCTACTGGCCAGATCAATTTCTGCGAGACGCCATCGCCTGCATGGCTGTTTTGATTGCGATTATCGGGACAACATTCTTCTGGGGGGGAGCAGAACTTTCGGCTCCTGCAGACCCGGCTGAAGCGTACTCGGCAGCTCGCCCGGAATGGTATTACCTGTTCCTGTTCAAGTTCCTCAGTATCCCCTGGGTCGCCAGAGTCGGTGTCGTCACTCACCTTGGTGAGTCCTTTGGAGCGGTGATCGTACCTGGGCTAGTAATCACTGTGATTGCATTGATGCCTCTGATCGCTCGCTGGCGATATGGGCACAGATTCAATGTTTCATTCATGTGGGTCGTCGTCGGAATCGTCGGGGTTCTGACCGGCATGGCCGTTCATGCGGACTGGATCGCAGATAATCAGGAAGGTCGTGACTTCCGTCTGGCAGTGAAACAGGCTCACATCGATGCAATGCGTGTCACCGAACTCGCACATTCTCCGATGGGCATTCCTCCGGAAGGAGCTGCCAATCTGCTGCGACGTGACCCGTTGACCCAAGGACCGAAATTCTTCCAGACTTACTGCATCAACTGCCATCAGCCAGAAGATAAAAAGGATCAGTTCGCTGAACCGCCAGTCGCGCCGGAACTGGCCGATCCGCAAAACCGTACGAAAATCACCTTTGCCTCTCGGGAATGGACCAAATCCGTTCTCGTGAACTTCGAGAAACATTTCTCCGCACTGGCAAACACCAAAGGGGATTTCGCGGAAGCAGCAAACACCATTCTGACAGGGTCAATGAAAGACTGGTCCGACTCAAATCGAGAGACATTGACCAATCCTGAAAATGCCAACGATCTAGCTGCTCTAGTTGAATTCATCTACACCCAGAGTGGGCGGCCAGATTCTCTGTCACCAGATCATGAAACCGTTCAACGCGGACTCAAGATCTTCACGACAGGGGAAATGACCAATGGAACAATTGATTCCTGTGTCGATTGTCACAGCATGAAACCTGTCGTCCTGGTTGATGATGTTCGCCAGTATGCTGAAGAATCGCTGGCCGAAGGACTGTATCCGGACCTGACTGGATACGGTGGTGTCGACTGGTTGAAAAAGATGATCGCGACGCCGCATGCAGTCTACGCTGGCGATTCAGGGAACAACGCCATGCCAGCATTCGAGTCGCAACTCACTCCGAGCGAAGTGGAAATTCTTGCTCGCTGGTTGGCCTACGACTACCACCCGACGGCTGAAGGCAACAAACCTGCAGCTCAACCCGCCAAGTAGAGCTGAATCCCACGCACATCAGCGGAATGTGGGAAAGACGAACGGATTGATCCCAGAGTGCAGACGCTTTCCAGTGAATCTGGACTTTCAAAGGTCCGGATCTCACTGGAGTTCTGCATCAGGATCAAGAATACGCCGGAAAAGCGGCATCTGGCAGGCACATGACACAGCACGTCATGTCGAGAAAATCTTCTGCGCTGGCGGCGAGGCTGAAGGGCCAAAATGACGCCCTCTTAGAGCACCTTGCGAAATGATATCCACGCTTCTGCCACGCGGCGAGTTGCGTTTCATCAATCCAAACGGCCGCTGCGCGGGCACTTGGTAGAGCAAACTGCTCTAAAATGCCAAAAGCGAGTGAAGATGGCTAGGGGCGTGGGCGCTCGCCCGACGTCCCCCAACAAGGAAGACCTCGGCCACACCCCCAGTCACACATCACTCGCTTTTGACAAAGAAACTCACAAGCAATGATGGTGCCAAAACCGGGCATAGCCGACACATTGACACAAGAGCATACCATAAAACAAATTGCGACAGACAATTAAGCTCATCTCAGCAACAACGCGTCCTCACACTGCTGAATGAACAGGCAATCTCTCTTTGAGATGCCTAAACTTTCATCGCGTGACAGCGAACGATGCCGGGAGTGTCAGTCAGTTCGAAATCTCAAGAAGAACTTTCATCTGCCCAGGACGCTTGGCCTGTGCCAGCGCCTCGCTCCCCTGCTCTAACGGAAATCGACCGGTAATCAGCGATTCCACTTCGATCAAGCGTTGCGACAGTGCTTCAATCGCCGGTGGAAACGGACCGCATCTTGACCCGATCACCTGAATCTCGTCAATCACGACAGGAGCGAGATTCGGACCGTTGTTCCCGGAAACAGTCGTCTTCAACACAATGGTGCCGCGTGGTCTCACAAGTCGACAGGCATCGAGAAACCCTGTCGCAGAACCAGTGCAATCGACAACCAGATCGGCGATACGCTCCCCGTTCCATTCAGAGAGCAATTGCGTGCGAATGTTGAGCCTGGCGAGTCGCGCCAACTTACTCTCATGTTTTCCAATCACCAAGGGGTTGGTCCCCTGCATTGCCAGCACCTGTGCACACAGGTTCCCCAGTCGCCCATCGCCGAGCACAACGACATCCTGAAATCGGCTCAGATCAAGTTGAGCCGGAATCTGAAACGCTGCCGCCAATGGTTCAACAAAGACGGCCGCATCATTGGAAACGGTGTCTGGCACCGGGTGAAGATTCTCTTCCGGCAACCAGACAGTCTCTGCGAAGGCGCCATCATGATTCAGAATTCCCAGCACGGTGCGATTCGGGCAATGTGTCGGGAATCCTTTGCGGCATGTCTCGCACTGGTGACACGCACAATTGATTTCCCCCACGACACGCTGGCCTGCATACTTACCAGATTCCGCAATCCCGACGAACTCGTGCCCGAGCACTCCCTGAAATCCCATGTACCCCTGCATCAACTGCAGGTCCGTCTCACAGACCCCAGCGGACAAAACTCGAACGGGAATCTGCCCAGGCTGAACTCTGGGAACAAAGTCCGACCGATATGTGACCTCGGTTCCCGTCAGTTCCAGACAACGCATAACAACCTCATTCGAGACCAACCAACAAAGCAATCACAGGCAAGCAAACGGAAACGTTTACTTCTTTCGCAAGATGAAAACGACGTCTTCTGTCTCCGGTTCAATCGTGATCTCAGTACGAATGTCATAGACGAAATCGTGCAGTGCAACGACTTCGAACTCAGGCACGCGAGATAACAAATCTTCGAACTGCTTCTGCGTGTAGGTCCGGTAGTTCATTTCATCTTCAAGCCGCAGAATATTCGTCGGGGTATAGACATCGAACGTCATCCCCAGCACTTCATTTCGATTCTTCTTGTCGAGCTTCTTACACCACATGGCGGAATTGACCTGAAGATTTCCGCGACGAGCCGTCCATTCTTCATGATCAACTCTGGTCCCACGAGTTGGGGTGAGATGCAGACCGAGGATATACAGCCCGCCTTTGGTCAACGCTTCGGCCATGCAGTGCAAATGACTTTCGGCAGCTTCATCACTCGGCAAGTGACGAAAACTGTTGATCGTGTTGAACGAGGCATGAAACTTCTTCTTCACCTTGAAGTCGGCCATGTCGCCAATCACAACACTCTCAGGGAAACCCGCCTTGCGAAGGCGATTGTTGCAGTATGCAACCGCCTTCTCATTCAGGTCATTCCCGGCAACTTCAAATCCGTCTTTGGCCAGCCGATAGATCAATCGACCAGTTCCACAGGCCGGTTCGAACACGCGGGTGACCTTGCATTTTGCATACTTCTCAAAGCACTTTTTCAGAAAATGAAATTCCGCCCGCCAGTCAGACCCGAACAACAGATCATAATATTTCGGGTAGTCATAAAGGTTTGCTGGAGTCGGTTCCATAGGTTCAGCACAAATCAATATCGAAGTGTTTCCGGATCAAGGTCGAGCGTTTCAAAAAGCGCGCGACCAGCACGCAGCCTGGTCGACATCGCAGTCCGGTAATCAGGTGATTCAACGACTGCCAGTGAAACAGGCTTCCATACAATACTAAACGCAGACTTGAGTGACGCCTATTGAGCATACCTGAGTCTGCAATTTACATGAAAAAAGCCGTGCACATTCATGCACGGCTTTGGTGTCGTCTCTGTCGGGGGGAAGCCCCCAACGCGTCGATTAGACCGGTGGCTTCCACTCTTTGCGCAACCGGCTGGAGATCTCGTTGACGATGTCTCCAACTGGAATACGAACCTGTTCCAGAGAATCACGGTCACGGATCGTTACCGTGTTCGCACTGAGAGTCTCGTTGTCCACAGTGATACACCATGGAGTTCCGATTTCGTCCTGACGACGATACCGTTTTCCGATGGCGGCCTGTTCGTCGAATGTGGTCGCAATCCCGGCATCACGCAGAGCACGATAAATTTCTTTCGCCTTCTCTGGCTGTCCGTCTTTCTTCACCAACGGGAAGACAGCAACCTTGATCGGAGCGAGCCGTGGATGGAATCGCATCACCACGCGAGTCTGCATCTGTCCCTTATCGTCTGGAGCCTCATCTTCATGGTAGGCTTCGCAGATAAACGCCAACGTGGCACGGTCAGCACCAGCTGATGGCTCGATGACGTGAGGGAGATAACGTTCGCGGGTGGTGTCGTCGAAGTAGGTCAGATCTTTCCCTGAACCACGCCACTTTGGCTGTCCTTCGGCGTTGAGTTCCACTTCCAGCTTTCCATCTGGACCAGTGTGCAGTTTGCCTTCCATGTGAGACCGCAAGTCGAAGTCGCCACGGTGAGCGATCCCTTCGAGTTCGCCATACTCGTCGTCAGACAAGAATGGGAACTGGTACTCGATGTCCGCTGTTCCACATGAGTAGTGAGACAGCTCATCGGATTCGTGATCACGCAACCGGAGATGCTTCGGGCCAATCCCCATTGCGGTGTACCATGCAAATCGACGATCTCGCCAGTATTTGTACCACGCTGGTGACGAATCTGGCTGGCAGAAGAACTCAATCTCCATCTGCTCGAACTCACGCGAGCGGAACGTGAAGTTACGAGGAGTAATCTCGTTACGGAAGCTCTTTCCAATCTGGCAAATCCCGACAGGGAGCTTCACCCGATTCGAGTCCATGACGTTCTTGAAGTTGACGAAGATCCCTTGAGCCGTTTCCGGTCGCAGAAACGCCGCATCCGACTCCTCTGTTCCGAGTGCTCCAAGCACCGTCTTGAACATCAGATTAAAGTCGCGTGGGGCTGTCAATGTCCCAGGCTTTGACGCTTCTGGGGCAACAACGGACCCATACTCCGCTGGTGCGATCGTTGCCAGACTTGCTGGAGCACTTTCCCAAGTCAGTTTATCGGCTTCTTTATTCTTCATTCCGAAGAGTTTGAGAGCGCGAGCGGTGATCGCTTCTTCAATGACAGAGTCATCCGCCATTGCCGTCACGAACAACTTCTGAGGAGCAGCGTCCCCGATCTTGCCTTCGATCCAGCGACCGGTGACATGGTCCAGACGATAACGGCTCTTGGATTCCTTGCAGTCGACCATCTTGTCGCAGAACAGGTCGAAGTGTCCGCTGACTTTCCACACATGTGGGTGCATGATGATCGAGGTTTCCACGCCGACCATTTGATATGAAGTCGGTGCATCAGCCGGCGGATCGAGTGGGTCATGACGGGTGATCATGTCTTCCCACCAAGAGTTCCGAACGTTTCGCTTCAGTTCGGTTCCCAATGGGCCATAGTCCCAGAAACCGTTTTGGCCGCCATAGATCTCTGAATTCTGAAAGATGAACCCGCGTCGTTTGCAGAGCGCGACAATTTTGTCCATCAATGCCGAACGGTCCTGTGCCGCCATGACGTCTGTCTCTCCCGTGATCAGATCAGAGCAAGTCCCTGTTGAATTGCTCATTCGAAAACGGAAGTCTAGATCATTTCGTAGATTTCGTCGAACCGGAAATCAACAACTCAACCAGAACGTTGAAGACACAGGGAACACTTGCGTTCAGCCTGTTACAAAATCGGTCGCTGCCAGCGCATACCACAAAAGAGAAGAAGCATCAGCGATTCGCGGTCGAATCCGTTCGCGAGACGCTGCGTGTCGCATGCGTTGCTTCGTCCGACGAGGACTGCAGAACCATTCCTCCGACGTACAGCATGCACACCAGAATGAGATAGTGCATCCAGAGATAAGGAATGAGGGAAAGTTTTCGCCGTCGATTCAAAGCGTAATACCGTTGCCCACATAAGCCACACCGGATGGGATGGTGGTAGAACAGAAGTGCTGGGAAGTCATACCAGCGGATCTTGGAATTCCAGAGATCATCATCGATCGCCTCTGAACACATGACTGCGTCACCCGATTTCGCAGAGTTTCCCAAGAATTCTTCTCAACCATGTCGGCTCTGATTTGACCACGTAGCACTTCCAGGAAGGGAAGAAGCTCAGGTACGCCCGGCCAGGAAAGAGGCTCAAGCCCGCGCGTCCAGGACGCCGCACACGTTCGAGAAGGGCCCTAAAGGAAACTCGCTGATCCCGCCCGCCAACTTCTATTTGCATCACTCACGCACAGAGATCAATACGAATGATTGTCATTTTTACAAAACACTTCGCAAACACCCCATTCCAATCAACCCTTCTACATCCTTTTTTATTTGGTCTGATTTTTTGAAGATTTTGGAAATGAAATGAGTCCTCGAATCGTCAACATTACCAGAGGACAGGACACGATTGTGTCGATTCTAACACCCTTCACAGTTCGCGAACTCACATTCGCTGGTTATAGTACGGAACATGCGAAACATGAGTGGCTTACAGCGACTGCAAGGAGAGGCAACGATGGGGCAACTTTTTCATATTGGAATCTGTTTGCTGACGTTGTGGATTGCCGTCCCCTGCTTGGCGCAAGTTGATACGAGCAAACAGGATTTGCCGACAACAGAATCAGTTCGACGCACCATCTATGTTCCATTCAAGAACTTAGAGAAAGCGATCGACACGCCTGATTCGCAGATTGTGCTCCCGTATTCCTCCTATCAGGATCTGCTGAACCAGCTGAAGGTGGCCGAATCGCTCCGTGCGGGCCCGAGCGCGGTACTGACGAAGGCCGTCTACGTCGCCACTGCCGAAGAGGCATCAGCCAAAGTTGTTGCGAAGCTGAGTATTGAAACCCTGAAAGAGGGTGCCGTCCTCCCGCTGGAATTCGGGGATGCAGCGATTGGAAGTCTCACCGCACCAGAAGGGGTTCTGCTTCAGGCGACCGGAACCGGGACCTATGCACTGATTCTTCCCAAGGCAGGTTCGCACACCATTCAACTTGAACTCGTCACCCGAATTAACCAGTCCCCCTCTGGACGTGAGATCTCGTTGAACAGTCCGGTCTCTGCCGTGACTGAACTGGAGATCACCGTTCCGCAGGCCAACCAGACGATTGAAGTGACTCCAAAGGGGGTTCCGCTCCCTGCCGCAGAACCCGCAGCCGAGGGCGTAACAAGTTCAAAAGTCGCATTGGGAGCGACTCCGAAAATCCAGGTGCGCTGGCATGCCTCCGCCAGTAATGCACCGGAGATGAACCTGCTCGCCAGCGTGAAAAACCAGACATTGATCACCATCGCTGATGGACAGATTCACACTCATAGCTGGCTGACCTATGACGTCATGCGCGGGGAGATGAAGCAGGTTCGCGTGGCCTTGCCAGCGAATACGCGACTGCTGGATGTTCGATCTGCCTCCCGTATTCAGGACTGGAAGGTTGAGAAACGCAATGGCAGCCAGGTTGTCACCATTGATCTGCTGCAGCCAGCGACCAAACAGTTCTCTCTGGAACTTGATGCGGAAGAGAAACTCGAATCGAACGAACTTGTGGTGGGAGGAATCACCGCAGAAGGAAAGGTTCTCGGAATTCAGCCGATGGATGTCGTGCGTGTCAGCGGCATGTTGGCAATTCACCACGGACAGGATCTTTCAGTAAACGCCAGCTCCCCACACGGACTGGTGCGTATCGACGCCAGCGAGGCCAATGCAGAACTGAAAAGCAACAGCGGGCTGCTCTATCGTTACTTCACCGCCGATCACTCGTTGTCACTAACGGTCCAACCCATTCTGCCTCGGATTCAGGTGAGTCAGAATAGCCGGATCTATCTGCAATCAGAGCATCTGACATTCACCGAACGACTCGACTATCAGGTTGAGCGGATCGGGATTTTCAGTCTGACGCTCAAACTGGCCGACGACGTCACAATTGATCATGTCACTGGGCGAAATGTCAGAAGTTTCAATGTTCAGGACGGGATCCTCACTGTCCAGTTCAACCAGCAGACAATGGGAAATATCGATCTTGTTTTGACCGGTCGAATGCCGCTTGACGAGACGGAATCCAAAGAAACGCCACTGCCAATTTCCGTTCCGGAAGGGGTCGAACGCGACGAAGGAACCGTATTCGTCTATGCCAAAGACTCCGTCGAAGTTCAGACTCCGTTGCCGTCTGTTCAGTCGGCCCAGCCAATCCCGATAGCAGATGGTGCGAACGAAGGCGATTTTCGGCTGACATCGGCCTGGCGTTATTTCCGTCGCCCGGTTGTCATTCCTGTCCGCCTGCAGCGGAAGCCAGCTCGTATTCAAGCGGAAGTTGCGACGACAATCGATATTCAGCAGGAAATGTCACGCGTCAAATCCCTGCTGACCTACTCGGTCGAGCTCTCTCCAGTGAGTACCTTCCGTTTTGAGGTGCCAGAATCGATCTCGAACCAGATTCGGATTGATGTTGCGCCCGGCGATCATCTGGCGGTTCCAATCCGTCAGAAAACAGCATCAGAGCCTGTTGACGGACGAGTCGTCTGGACCATTGCAACACAACGCGAGCTGACCGGAAAACAGACATTCACAATCTCTTACGACCAGCCAACCACGGTCGTCACCGGCAAGAACGACGGCGAGAAAGCGGTCGCATTTCCGTTGCCGCGCCCCCTCGGAATCGTGAATGATGCAGGGGAAGTCATCACTCCCATTGCGTCGCTGACAGGGGAAATCTCTGTTCTTAACGATCGCACACTTTCGCTTGTTTCCACCCCAAGTTCTTCACTCGAACAAATCGATCAACGTGAACTGACTCTGCTGCCTCACGGGGGAACACTCGCATATCAATACTACCGTGATGATGCTGATGCCCCTGTGTCGCTTGAGATCTCAACACGTCGTTACGAAATTCAGAATGTCGTTTCGACGATCATTTCTCGTGGGCTTGTGGAAGTCGTCGCCAGTCAGGACCCACAGGCGACATTCCGTTGTCGCTATGTCGTGCAGACAACTGAGCGTCAACGGCTGCTTGTTGCATTGCCAAGTCATCTGGAAGTCTTGGGAACATTCCTTAATGACCGGGAAGTGAAACTCGAAAAAGCAGCAGTCCCACTCCCGGACCACCTGAAGTTGTTCAGCCCTTACTGGTTGAACATCTCTCGCCCTGACTCTTCTGAATCTTCATTCCTGCTGACGTTCCAGTTCCTGTGGAACCTGAATCCTTCGCTGGGACAAAGTCGTTTTGGAAGTGGTGACTTACACCTGCCATTGCCTGTGATTGACGTCGCAGGAAACGGGGTTGTTCAGGAACAGAAAGTTGTTGTCTGGATTCCTGAAAAGTACGCGTTGATTGGTCATCCAACTCCATTCCGGATGCAGACGATTGCCACCCCGTGTCAGATTCTTTGCGGGCAAAAACCAGACCGAAATGCCGCTGCAGCAGAAGCCTGGGTTCTGGAAGGTCAGAAGGGGCCAGCGGGAATTTCCCAGTTCCCGACGAACGGCCGCATCGCTTATGTCTACAACAAACTCGGCCAGGCATCTTCCATCGAGGTTCGATGGTGGAACCGGTTGAGTATGACAATCGTATTCAGTATCGCAGCCGCCCTGATCGGTTGGATTCTTGTCCACACATCATGGGAAAACCGATTGGGCATCCTGCTGTTCTTTGCATTCGCTGCTGCACTTTATGGTCTGTATGACAATGCCAGCCTGAATGCAGCAGTCTCCGCAGGCAAGTATGGCCTTGTGGTGATGGTCCTCATCTGGATTCTTCACGCTGTGCTGGGTCGTCCAATACCAGGAACTCCTGCCGGGCCGACACCGCCTGCAAATGAGCCACCTGCCGACGAGCCCCAAGTCGAATCAGCAGGGGAAGACCAACCATTGCAACCGAAAACGCCTCCACAACCAGAGACATAATGCGTTGTTGAGACTCTTTCGGCCTGTCCGCGTGAATTTCTGTCGGAACGTTGCAGTGAGCAAAACCATGTTTCCAGCCATCAGCAAACCTCTGGAGCGGATTTCATCGACGCCTCGCAATCCAGCAGCGAACTCCATTCGCTCTGGCTGGCCTGTGCGTTGCCTGATGTTCTGCCTGGCGTGGATGTCGTTCGTCTCCATTTTGGCGGCGGAAGAGAAGTCTCCAGCTCCTGCTGCGAATCAGACGATCGCGCCCCCAACACCTGCTCCTGTGCTGGACATCAACGAGATCCATCAGATTTATCTGCCGGGAGAATTCCTCGGTGAAGTCATTGCGAAACAGGGAAAGTCCGCCCTGCTCTCGCGGGAAGAATTCGAGAAGCTCCTCAAAGCAGCTCGTGATTCCCAGAAAGGGCTCGCTGGGACTTCCCAACAGCCCATCGTCGGAACAACGGATTATCTGGTAACAGTCTCCGGACAACGTCTCGTTGCGAAAGCGACTGTCACAATCACTTCGACGACTCCTGCGAGCGTTGTCGATTTGCCAGTCGGTGGCTGGAGTGTTGAGTCGGCAACCGTGAATGGGGAACCGGTTGCTGCCGTCCGCACCGATCCAGACTGGAATACCTTACGCGTCTTCTTCCCGAAAGCAGACACGCATTCACTGCAACTCACGTTGTCCTGTGCAATGCAGACAACGGGAAGTGATCAGTTCGCCGGATTTCAGTTACTCGGCGGCTCCAACGGAACATTCCAGCTCAGTCTCCCGACAAAAAAAATCGTACTCGCAAATGGCCTGACGGTCACAGCTCAGAAGGACTCGGAAACCCCGGTCGTTTACAACATCCCGATCGGGGGGCAGAAGAAACTCGAACTGACGATTACAGATCGCAATCAGGCAACTCAGACAGATTTACTGACGTTCGCCAACACGCTCTATCACATCGCCATTCAGCCGGGCGAAGTGTCATGGAATGCAGCAACTCAACTGCAGGTCTATGGACACCAGATCAATCAGTTGGACTGCCGCATCCCGAGCAATCTGGAGATCACGCAGGTTGAATCCGAAGGACTGGAATCCTGGACACTTGAAGATGATGAATCCGACGAAGACCAAACTCGTCTGATCCTGAAATATCGTGTTCCATTTGACGGACAACGGCGGCTCTCGGTTCGTGGCATTCTGTCACCCGCTCTGGGGCAGCCTTGGACTGTTCCTCAGTTTCGGATCGAGGAGATCACCACGCACACCGGCGTCATCTGGGTGAGCGTCCCGGAGATGGTCCGTGTGCAGACAGTGAACCAGAATGGGGTTCGTCCCACTGTCATCAAAGGGGTCTCCGCCGAGGTAACAAAGCCGGGTCAGACAACAATCGACAACTCATCACAAATTGCGTTTGATGTCTGGCGCGACGATTTCCAGTTGGAGTTCCTGACGGAGCTGAAAGAAAGCCCGCTTCAGGCAGCAATGACAAACGTTCTGCTGATTCGCGATTCAACACTGGTGCTTTCGTCGACCATCGGCCTGCAACCACGCCGTTCCCCTGTCTTCGAAGTTCGATTACGACTCCCTGCCGAATATTACATCGATTCCGTCGAGATGCCGGGAGTCGAACTCACATGGGACATTGTCAACGCCGATGCCGGTGTTCAGGAATTGCAGATTCATCTGAAAAAGCCACTTCAACCTGGTCAGATTCAAACACTCGCTGTCCACGCAACTCATGAACCAGACAACTGGCCGATTCAACAAACCCCAGTCTCTGTGCCGCTGCCTTATGTGAAACTGATGCAGGCAGGCATGGTGGAAATTCTGTACGGGATCTGTGCCGACAACGTCCTGGAAGTTTCGCCTGTCGACATCGTTGGCCTAGATCCTGCTCGCAAAGCAGAGATGGAGTCATTGAACGAAAAGCTGAAACAGCAGTCAGAGTCACTGCGTCTCGGCTTTTCCGGTCAGGAGACAAGCTATAAAGGACAACTCCAGATCGCTCGACGTCCTGGCACTCTGACAGCAGAAACGACTTCACTCTTTCGAGTCGATCGTGAGACGGTCACAACCAATATTCAGGCTCGCCTTTCGATCTCCGGCGGCGGGATGCGTACTTTGAAAATCAGCGCCAGCGAACAGGCCGGCGATCAGATCCGCTTCACCCTCGAACCGGTCAATGACGGGACAACCGTTCCTGCAAAGCTGCTTGAGCAGGTTCCTGGGGCACCCATGAACGGTGTGCGTCCGTGGGTGCTGAACTGTGATCAGCCATTGCGAGGTGTTTACCTGCTAAAAACGCGTGTCTCGCTTCCTCGTGGCTCCGCAACCGAGTTCCAACCGGTCGAACTCCGATTCACAGATGCGACGGCACAAAGTGGATTCATTGCGATCAACGGCGCAGAAGATGAAGACATCCGCATTCTTGATCAGGGAGCCGACGGGCAGCCGCTGCAGATTGTCGATCCCATTGATTTCCCAGTTGAGAGCCTGCCATCCACCGGGCGGATTGTTGCCGGATTTCGGTATGCTCAACCGGGATGGTCAGTGAAGGTGACATCGACACAGTTCACAAAGGGAAGCATTCCGTCCGCTGTCGGTTCCCATCTGAAACTGACGAGTGTACTGGGGCAGACAGGCCTGATTCAGCAGGAAGGGATTTTGAATTTCACCGCAGTCGGAATGCAGAATCTGATTGTTGATCTGCCTGCAAATTCGCGACTGTGGGCCGCCCTGATTGACGATCGCCCGGTCGAAATTCGACAGGCAACCGATGGATTGAGAATCCCACTCAGCCAGTTGAACTCCGGTCAGAATCACACATTGAAATTACTCTTCGACCAGACAGATGAAGACTTCGTGCCAAGCGCAGAGTCCTCGCTTGTCCCGCCCCGATTTGCAATGACCTCAGGCACCGGTCACGAACAGCCGCTTGCGATTCTGGAACAAACCTGGGATGTCTACTATCCCGACTCCCATGTTGTGCTGAACAGTCAAGGGGTCTACCAACCTCGCTCGCGATCTTTCTTCCAGTGGGATCTTTGGGTGGACCGTGCCCGCCGTGCTCTCAGCACTGTTTCGATTGCCGATCTTCTGTTCAAACTGGGCGTTCTCGTGGTGATTGGCGGATTTATCTGCGCCGTGGGACGTATGGGCCGCAAAACGTTCGCTGCCGGCTGCCTTTATATCTCCGTCGCCTTCGTGCTGGCCATCGGAAGCTTCTTTGTGTTTCTCACTTCCAATGGTCCCCAAAATGCAAACTGGAAAGGGCACGACACGCTCGCTCCAACAATCGCCATCCAGACAGCGCCTGCTCCTGTTGAAATGGACTTCGATCTGAGGTCTTCACTTCCAATGCCGAAGGAACCTTTCGCTCCAGAATCGGCTCCTGTGGGACAGATGGCACCTCAGGCTTCTCA
>JBEBTF010000064.1:0-19601 GCA_040393865.1 Planctomicrobium piriforme
ATCAGAACCTGGTCAAAGCTAGAGCAGTTTGCTCTACCGAGTGCCCGCGCAGCGGCCGTATGGATTGATGAAACGCAACTCGCCGCGTGGCGGAAGCGTGGAATTTATTTCGCAAGGTGCTCTAGGGCGTCCTGTGTTTTGGTGCGGTTTTCCGTGTCTTTAACGTTGTTGTAAGTACTGAATTTCATGCAAATTGGATCGTTGCTCTCTGGGATTCCGGCGGCGTCTTCTGGCGTGTCGGAAGCGATGCGTCCGGACTCGATA
Organism: Planctomicrobium piriforme; assembly: GCA_040393865.1. Lineage (GTDB taxonomy): Bacteria > Planctomycetota > Planctomycetia > Planctomycetales > Planctomycetaceae > Planctomicrobium > Planctomicrobium piriforme_A. Next base: position 265 of record JBEBTF010000064.1, read on the forward strand.
CGCCCGGCAGCATCAAAGGACGGGGTTCCATTTGCACAGGTGATGTCTCAGTTTTTGCAGGGTGTGGATCAGCAGCAGCATTCTGTCACGCAGGATATTCAGAATCTTGCGACAGGTGATGCGGACAACATTCATCAGATTGCAATCAACGTTGCGCAAGCGGATATCGCGTTTCGAATGGCAATGGAAGTTCGCGACAAAGTGATTTCGGCCTATCAGGAAGTCATGCGGATGCAGGTTTGATCGAAATCTGTTTTCGTTAACAGGCTGACGAGATGGATCTCTTAAATACAACAGTCACACAACTGAAAGGGCTCTGGGGCCGCTGGACAAACAGTCAGCGCATCGGGATCGTCGCTGCGCTGGTGGTCAGTGTCATCGCTGTTGCCGGAGTCGGGATCTGGGCGAGCCGACCTGAGTATGTCCTCGTGACAGATCGTCTCAGTCCACAACAGGCTGCTGAAGTTGTCAGCACTCTGGAAGCGGCGAATCTCAAGTACCGACTGAACTACTCTGGTTCGGCAGTCCTCGTTCCTGCAACAGATCTGAACCGTGCTCGACTGGCTCTGAAAGATATCGTTTCAGTCTCCGATAAAGACGAACCAATTGTCAGTGAAGGGATCTGGTCTGATCCAACTTTGCATCAGGCCAGGCTCAATCGCCAGTTGGAATCCCGATTAGCCCGATCGGTTTCCCAGTTGGCTTCGGTGAAAAGTGCGACCGTGCATCTCAGCCTGGGCGAGTCGACACCGTTCCTAAGAGAGCGGAGTCCGGCCAAAGCGAGCGTGATTCTCGAATTGAATCCTCAGTCGATGTTCACCACGACAGACGCACGTTCGGTAGCGTCTCTTGTTGCTCACAGCGTCGAAAATCTGAAAGCAGAAGACGTTTCAATTCTTGATACGAGTGGACGATTGCTGTCGACCACGCAGGGATTGGAAGCAGATGTCAGTGGCCAGCTGAGTTATCGCGGACGCATTGAAGCCGATCTTGCTGCCAAAGCAGAGGCGATTCTCACTCAGATGCTGGGGCCAGGCCGTGCTGTTGTGCGGGTGACTGCGGATGTGGATTTCACCCAGACACAATCCAAAGAGACACGCTACGACCCAGAGATGAAGGTCAAGGTTTCTGAAACCATTCATTCCGAGTCTTCTACCAGTCCCCGACGGAATCAAAGTTCCGGGGCAGGTGCATCTGCCAACATGGATGCGCTCGCGTTCAAATCGGGCGGAGGAGAGAACGGAGGGAAAGTCGAGAGCAACACGACGACTTATGAGAACGCCAAAACAGAAGACACAGTAAATCGGATGCCGGGGCGAATTACTCGCCTGACTGTTGCTGCTGTTGTGCAACTGGCAGACGAGGCATCAGCGGCCGCCTCTGCAGTTGCTGCTACTTCGGGTGTCACTGCATCAGCCTCGCCTGCTGGGCCTGTTGTGACTCGCGAACAGGTGGAGAAGATTATTAAACAGGCGGTGGGCTTTGATGCGAGCCGCATGGATGAAATTGAAGTCCTCTCTGCTCCATTGATGGGGAACGTCAATCTACTTGCTCCATTACCAACGACAACAGGCTGGGAACAGTATGCTCCTCTGTTGAAGAATCTCTCTCTGGGAGTCGCTTCGCTGGTTGCGTTGTTCCTCGGATTCATGGTTCTGCGGCGAATGAAGCCGATTGTTGTCGAAACAGAGAGCAAGGAATCGATTCCGCCTGAGATGGTCTTGCGGATTGCAGACCTTTCACGCCAAGCTCAGGAGCATCCAGAAGCGGTGGCTCGTGTCATCAGTTCATGGCTGGAAGAACCGGGCGAAAGACGGTACCCGCAGCAGGTGGCCTGATCAGAGCGACAAGGACTGCTTTCGGTTTGAGCGAGGATCGAAGACGAAGTCTTTCCAGGCTTTTCTGTCACGGCAGGGAAATGAAGGAATCGGGTTGTGGAAGCAGAAAGCTCTAAAACGCTGCGTGAGGAACGCGTGCTGTTGCTGTTGAATCTGCTTGGTAAAGACGCGACAGCAGAAGTCTTGCCGCACCTTGATGCTCAAGTTGCGGCGATGATCCGTCAGCGTCTGCCAGAATTCGCGACACGAGTCACTCCGGTCCGTAAACAAAAAGCGGTTCTCGACGAGTTCGAACGTTATCTCCAGTTCACAAGAGACAACGCGCCGCCTGAGCTGAAACTGCATACCGAAGAAGATGAGGGAGAAGATGATGACCTCCCGATCGAAGTGGAGTTGACTGGCGATCCGCTGATTGACATCGATCGCATGAATATTCATCAGCTGACAGCGGCGCTCGAGGAAGAACAGCCGAGAACAGTGGCGCTGTTGTTGAAGTGTGTTTCTCCGAGACGGATTGCAGAGATTCTGGAGTTGATGCCGGAATCAAAGAAGCAGTTGATTGTTCGTGAGTTCAGTTACGACCCGAAAGCTCCGGAACCGATTCTGCGCCGCATTGCAGGGGCGACAATCACGCGAGCCAAGCAATTCCCGACCGAGCCGCGTGTGAAAGACGACCCGGTTTCACGACTGGTGGAAGTGCTGCGAGCGACGGAGAAAGCAAAACGACGCGAGATTCTCAAAGCAATTGAGGAACAGAATCCAGATCAGGCCACGTTGATCAATCAGTCGCTGTACCAGTTTGAAGACTTGTTGACCATGGACGATCAACAGATTCAGAAGGTACTTGCCCGCGTTGATTCGTCGACTCTTTCGACAGCCTTGTTCAACTCCGACGAACGCATTGTGGACAAGATTCTGGGGAATCTCTCCAAACGTGCGAGAGCGTCGTTGCAGGAAGAGCTTGGCTTCCGCAAGAACGTCACAGGGGCTCAATTGCGAGCTTCCCGACAGTTGGTGACTGCAGCAATTGCAGAAGCCGAGCAGGAATCGGAATAACCAAAGCCGGGTAAGATCAGCCATCAGCGGAAGTCACGATGACGCGCCACTCCCTTCATTTTACTGTTCCCCCATCAGGCATTCGCCTGCGTGGAGGAGGTACGGTAATTGAGAACGAGATTCCGCCGGTCCGTCCTGCTCCAGTTGTGGCGCAGCCTGTCTTTCGTCAGGAAACTGCGAGACCGGTTCAAGTTCCGACCGCCCCACCAGTTCCGCCAGAACCGGATCTTCGGCCGCTGCTGGAATCGATTGGCCATGCGGTAGCAGAAGTTGAAGAACGTCGGAAACAGTCGTTAAACGAACTGCAGCATGTGGCGATTGAACTGGCCATTGCCGTGGCGTCTCAACTGGTTTACGAGTCGATTTCTCGCGAGCAGTTCGGCGTTGAAAAACTGGTGAGTCAGATCATTGACCGTATGGGTGTGACTGGTCCGGTGACCGTGTCACTGAATCCGGCGGATCTCGCATTGCTGCAACGCAAGATGGCGAAAGTCTCTGTCAGCTGGAATCCTGCTCAGGTGGAGTTGAAGGGAGACGTTGCACTGGCACAAGGGAGTTGTCGGGCGGAGTCTCCAGACGGGCGAATGCTGGTTTCCGAAGTGACCTCCCGATTATCAGAGATTCGTCGACATTGGATGGAGGAGTTGGATGACGCTCAGATTGAACGTCGGCGGCCTGATGGAGAAGGCCCGGCGCTGCGACGGTTTCCGGACCGCCGGGAAATTGCGTAGCGTTCAGGAACTCCTGACTGCTCGCGTTCAAGCCGGGATCGGTGAACTCTGCGAAATTCGAACCACCAACGACGATCGGCTTCTAGCTGAAGTGGTCGGGGTGCAGGATGACCTGTGCCAGATTATGTGCTTTCATCATCCCCACGGACTTCGCCCTGGGTGTGAAGTCATCGCCACTGGTCGAACTGCCAGCGTGCCGGTCGGGCCGGCTTTGCTCGGTCGCGTCGTGAATGGCCTCGGGCAACCGATTGATCATTTGATGCCTGTCTCAGTGCGTCGCTGGCGCCGCGTGGAACGCGAGACTCCGGCAGTGCTGATGCGTCAGCGAATTACAAAGCCGCTTTCGACCGGACAACGGGCAATTGATGGGTTGCTCACGATTGGTCAGGGACAACGTGTCGGGTTGTTTGCAGGGAGTGGAGTCGGCAAAAGTACGTTGATGGGGGAAATCGCGAAACATGCGTCCGCCGATCTGAACGTCATTTGTCTGGTTGGAGAACGTGGTCGCGAGGTGCTTCCGTTTCTCGAAGACTGCCTGGGGGATGAAGGACGTGCCCGATCGGTGGTTGTCGTCGCAACGTCTGACGAGACCCCATTGATGCGAATTCAGGCGGTTCGTACTGCCATCGCAATGGCTGAGGACTTCCGATCCCGTGGGGCGAATGTCCTGTTTTTTCTCGACAGCTTGACGCGTTTGGCATTTGCCCAGCGAGAACTGGGACTGTTACGCGGAGAGCCACCTGGCACGAGAGGGTATCCGCCATCTGTGTTTGGGATCTTGGCGAGCACTTTGGAGAAACTCGGGAACGATGAGTCAGGTTCGATTACTGGCCTCATCACCGTGCTTGTCGACGGCGACGATATGGATGAACCGATTGCCGATGCTGCGAGATCGATTCTCGATGGGCATATTGTTCTCGATCGTAAACTCGCCGCACAGGGGCATTATCCTGCGATCAACGTCCTGCACAGTGTCAGCCGACTGTTTCGGGAAGTGACCTCAACTGAGCATCAAAAGGCGGCTCAGCTTGTACGTCAGGTCATGGCGAATTATCAGGAAGTGGCCGATCTGATTCAGATGGGGATGTACCAGAAAGGGACCTCCCCTCAGATTGATGAGGCAATTCAATTGATTCCCCAGATCACGGCGTTCCTGCGACAGGACATCGGGCTGTCAGGGGGATTTGAGTCCACAGTCGAGAATCTGGTTCGTATTTCCAAAATGGCTCAATCACGATAAGTAAGCAGGCAACATGCGTCGTTTTCAATCTCCACTGTTGAAGGTTCATGCTCTGTTTGAGCAGCAGAGCCGGCTTGCAGAGATGGAACTGGCGCGTGCGGTGTCGTTACAGCATCAGGCAGCACAGAGTGTATTGAACGCAGAAGCTGAACTGGAGTCGGCGCGTGAGGTTGCCGCTCAAACGATGAGGCTGCCTTTGCAGACCGCATTCCTGCATGGAGTCCGGAATCATGTGGGAGCGGCGTCCGACCGTTTGGAGCAATGCCGGCTGCAACTGATCGAGAAACAGGAAGCGACTCAACTTGCTCGTGAGGCGTTTCAGGCGGTGAAGTCAAAAATGGAAAGTGTTGCTCAACTGCTGGAAAAACAGCGGGCAGAGCATCGGATCGAGGCATTGAAATCAGAGCAGAGTGCCATGGATGACGGGGCCGTGTTCCGGTGGACAGGACCTGAGTCGTTCGAGGCAGAATCGCGTTTTGAAATTGCATAACGGTGATGGGAAAGCGGTGTCATTCTCAGAGCCAACAGTGAGCGTTATCCGGGGCTCATGTTGGAGAGAGTGAGTCGGTGGAAGGTGTCAGTCATGGTCAAGATGATCGTTGTTCTGGTGTTCGGCATTGTTATGTTCTGCGCCTCAGCGGGGGGATCGTGGTACATCCAGAACAAACTTCTTTCAAAACCGGCGGCGACACCTCAGGCCGCAGCGGGTGAGCCCGGTTCACTCTCTCCGGCACCGTCTGCTGCGACTCCAGATGGGAAAACTCCGGCAGAGACTGCCGCTACCCCTGCGGAACGAATGCCGGTTGCGATTCGTCCTCGTGATATGAGCGTGGAAGAATTGTTGCGTTACAGCATGGGGGTGAAGGAACGCGAAGAAAAGCTGAAGCAGAGCGAAGAACTGTTGCAGCGTCGTCGAGTTCAGCAGCAGCTTGCGCTTGCTGATATTGAAGGGGAACGGAAAGAAATTGACGGGTTGCGAACACAAGTGAGCAATCAGCTGAAACATGCGGAGTCGCTGATCGAAAAATTGAACGTCGTTCGAGACGAATTCCTGACCGAAAAGGAAAAACAGTCCCAGACGCTTGAGCAGATGAAGCATGAGCGAATCACCATCGATCAGGAACACATGGATAACACCAAACGCCTATCGATGTGGGTTCAGAGTATGGATCCGGAGAAAGCCGCAGGCGTGCTGACCTCGATGGCAAATGACGGACCAGAGCAAATGGAGATTGCGGTGCAGATTCTTCGCAATCTCGAAGAACGCGAGGCAGCGAAGATTCTTTCTGCCATCGAAGACACGAAACTTGTGCAGCAGTTGATCGAACGCTTCCGCCACCTGCAGAAACCGCCAGCGAAAACCGCTGTTCGTCGTTAGACAGGTCCCTTGCGAGTGATGTTGTTGACCTGATTGCCGTGAATATGCGATGAATTCGGGCGGGAAGCATTCGCTCCCTCGGAAGATCACATGAGGAGATCTTCCGCCCCACTTCATTGCTGAGACACTCTCCAGCAGAGATGTCAGCACTATTGCTGCGGATATTCGGGCGATGGCAATAATTGAAATCGCGGCGATTATGCGAGACCTGTTGCTCACGGCACTGGTCCTGAGTTTGCCATCTGTGGCTGCAAGTCTGCTGGTCGGAACGATCATTAGCATCTTGCAGACGATCACCAGTATTCAGGAACAAACCTTGTCGTTTGCTCCTCGTATTATTGCTGTGGCACTGGTCATGATGGTGACGCTCCCCTGGAGTCTCCGCATGGCGAGCGGCTTCACGACCAGAATGGTGTATCACATGGTCGAGGCGGCTCGATGACAACAGCGCTGGCCATTGCCATGTTGCTCGTCTTTCTCCGCATCGCGGCGTTTGTCGTGTTTCTTCCCCCGTTCTCCGGATCGCATGTTCCGCAGACGGTGAAGATCGGGCTTGTTGTTGCCTTGTCGACATTATGGGGGCTGAAAGTCGTTCCCGGTGTCGCACTCAGTCTGAACCCGGAAGTAACCGAGAGTTGGTTGCTGCTTGGCTGGCTCGCCATTCGCGAAACCATTTTCGGGGCGTCTCTGGCCTGGTTAATGGGACTTGTGCTGGTTCCGATTCGCATTGCGGGAGCGTATATCGTTCAGGAAATGGGCCTGACGATGGCGGCAGTGACATCCGCGACCGAGAGCGCTGAAACGAATGTCATCTCGCAGATTCTGGAGATCGCTGCCGTGCTGTTTCTGTTCGGCAGCAATCTTGATCATCAATTCTTTCGTCTGCTGAATGCTACGTTTACCGCTTTTCCAACAGGCCGGTCATGGGACTTGCCGAGTCAGGAGTGGTTTATCAACAGCATTGCCGACACAAGTTCACTGGGGTTGGCGATTGCAGCCCCGATTGGCGTGTTGTTGTTTGTTGGAATGGTGGCGACGATGTTCATTATGCGTCAGACGCCGCAATTCAATCTGTTTACATTCGGAACACCGATCCGGTTGTTGCTGGGCATGATGGCCCTGATTTGGTTCCTCCCATCGATCCTGACAGGGATGGCTCACAACCTGAAGACATTCGTGAGCTTTGCTGGCTTGTAATTCTCTGAACAACGTCCTCCTGAAACGCACTCTCTGATCTCCATATGTCGGGCGAGTTTGACCCTAGTAAAACAGAAGCCCCAACACCTCGCAGGCTGGCCAAAGCCCGCGAGGAAGGTCAGGTTGCATTCAGTCCTGACCTGAATAGCGCGGCCGCATTACTGGTCGCTGCGATTGCAGCAATCTGGGTGCTTCCTGTCATGGGGACGCAATTTCAGGAGCATCTGAAGTCACGCATCTTGAACCTCGACGGGACCACCTGGAATGAAGCGTCGACTTACATTGCAGCTCAGTGGCTTCTGCAGAATCTCTGGGTGATTGCTGGCGGACTGACATTTGCCTTTCTGGGAATCAATCTTGCTCTGTCACAAGTGCAGACGGGATTCATTCTGACCACGAAACCACTTTCGCCGAATCTGGACAAATTGAATCCTGTTTCCGGAATCATGCGTCTCTTCTCGCTGGACAGTATCGTTCGTGGAGTGATGGCAACGGTCAAAGTCACCACATTGTCGTGCGTGGCAGTGATCGTGTTCTGGATGTGGATGGGAGCAATCAATACTGGAACGCATGGGACTTTGCAGCAGTCCGTTTCATTAGGCTGGGCGATGATGGTGCAGGTGATGCTTTCGCTTGCCGGGACGGCGTTTGTCTGGGGAGCAGCTGACTACGGGATTCGCTGGTTCCGACAATACCAGAAGCTGAAAATGTCTCTTCAGGAAGTCAAAGACGAAGCGAAAGAAGAGCAGGGTGATCCGTTGCTGAAAGGGCGGATTCGCAAGATGCAGCGTGAGGCGGCGCAACGAAAGTCACTGCTTGACGTTCCGAAAGCGTCAGTGGTGATCACCAACCCGACACACTATGCCGTGGCGTTGCAGTACGAACCCGGGGAAATGTCGGCTCCGAAGATTCTTGCCAAAGGAAGTGGAGCATTCGCCAAGCGCATTGCTCAGGTGGCCAGAGACAACGGAATCCCGGTGTTAGAACGAAAGCCTCTTACCCGAGCGTTGTATGCGTTGGGAAAAGTTGGTGAAGAGATTCCATTGGAATACTATCGAGCCGTTGCCGAAATCCTGGCTCACGTCTATCGATTGAAGAACGGCGTTTAGACCGTATCGGTCTTTGTGTTCAGTTATTCCAATGCATCTTTGCGACAGTAAATCGCAACGTAGTGAGAGTCGATGGGGGGGCTTGCTGCGTACCCGCGAAGGTATTCTCCTGGCGGGGCGAAATTGGAGTCGGTCTCGTCAAAGGACTTTATCTGGACAAGTCCGACCATGCGGTAGTCCTTCAGAAAACTCGGAATGAAGTTGACGAGTAACTGCTCTGATTCAGGCCGCAACAGCCACGCAGTTGGTGTCGATACGTAAATCGCGAATCGAGGTTCCGTCAGACGGATGTTCTTAATCATCTCGATCTGCATTTGCTTCGCGAGTGGATGAATTTCTGTCAACGGGTACATGTAGATGTCCCCCGTCGCCAGTCGTCGCTGCGAGTAGAAGCAGAGTTGCGGCTCGGACCCGAAGATGGTCATCAGATCATCTTTGCCCATTCGCTCCTTCAGAAACTTGCCAATCTCAGGGGATTCCACAAACGGGTTCGCACCGTACAACGTGCGTGAAACAACTCTCAATGGTTGGGTGAACAACAACCCTGCCTGCATGATCAGTGGGAGGAGCAACGCCGCGCCGCAGAGAACGGCCACGGGGCGGTCATCTGTTTTTGCAAGGCGTTTGTGAAAGTGATCTGCAATCGCTTTCACACCGAACGCGGAAAGGATGGCGATGGTCGGAATCAGCAGCAGGAAGTAATGCTCGCGAAAATAAAAGCCAGGAGAGATGGCTAGAAGACCGGCAACGACCAGTGCAATCCCCCAGCAGCGTTGCTCAACGTTCCCGCGTCGAAGAATTGAAATGAACCCGGTCAGTGCGAGTAAAAACAAAGGCCAGGCGTATGTCAGGATTGGCAGAAACGTGTTTAGAAAATTGGCTGGCGCCGCAGTGATCGGAATCTGACGTGTGTAGTCCTTCGGGTAGATCACCGTCCATGTGACAAACTGGTCCCAGACACCAAGTTTCCAGATGGCGAGGCACATTGCTCCCCAGACAAGAAGGACACCGGCGCTATAGATGACCGCGTTAAGGGCATTCGCAAGGACGCGCCGTCCTGTGGCGGGCCACGGTGTGAGAAGTGTCATTACGCCGCCGAGTATCACAAAGGCATGTGCGTGTTGCTTCATGACGGGGCCAAGGCCGAAGAGTGCTCCGGCAATGAAGATCCCGGCTGGTTGTCGTTCACGGAGGCTGTGAATTAAACACCACATGCCCAGCAGCGGAAACATCATTGCGAAGTGTTCTGCGTTGGCAATGATCCCGTGCATCGCCGGGAGGACCGAGAGCACGAGGAAGCAGGCACACGCCATAAGCGATTCATTTCGACCAGTGAATTGTCTCGCAATCAGATAAATCGCAATAGCCGAAACAAGATTGACGAGCAGCAGTCCCACGTGGATTGTTGTGATATTCTCTCCACCAACGGAGAAAAGAATGGCATATGCCGCGTACATGCCGGGCCACTTCATGGTGTGCAGGTCGTGATAGAGACGACCGCCATGCAAGAGGAGTTGTGCTCCGTAGGCGTATTCCCCTTCGTCCCGTTCGAGTGGAAGTTCGAGAAGTCGAATTCGTGCGAACGTCACGAGGAGCACAATCCCTGACAGAACAAGGACGATCGCCAATGGGCTGCGTTTCGATTGCTTCGAAGTTGATGCGTCAGAGGCAGCTTCATCGGGTTCTGTCGACTGATTCGTATTCATTACGATCTCTTCCCACATCCCTGTTGGGGCACGCTGATTTCAGTCTCTGTCTGAAATCGATTGGTGAATTCCCGAAGTGCAGACCCTGACACGCGATTCAAATCTTTGCTTCGTCAAAAGTTTCCACATCGGTGACGGTGATGATCTGTGATACGGTCAACTGGAACGTTGGATTCCATGGATGGGCCAATCATATCGACGCTGCGCGATGGCTTATGCCTGATGCACCAAATTATGTCACAGAGAGCTGAAGTCAGGAAGTCGCGATAGACATTCAAGGTGAAGGGACATACTATTTTAAGTTGATGTGACCTTCCAGACCTCCCGGTTCGATTCAAGCGATCGACCTGCCTTGCCGGGAAATCAGACTTCGAGAAATTGCCAATGCGCGTGACATGTTCACACTGTGGTCACCGGTTTCAAGTCCGGGATGACGCTGCCGGAAAACGCGGGAAGTGTCCCAACGCGGCATGTCGACAGATGATTCAGGTTCCGCTCGTGGAGGAAGTCGAAGAAATCTTTGACGTCGAAGTCATTGAAGAGTCTGAACCGGTTGCACGTCGTCCGCAACCGTCGCAGCGCGCACCTCAGAAACGATCAACGGCAGCTCAACAGCCGAAAGCGGTCGTGCGACAGCCGCAGTACAAAGCGGTTCAGCCAGTCCGAGCACCTGCTTCTTCTGCTGCAAAGAAGAAAAAGAAATCGAAGAATGGTTCTGGATCGGGACCGTCACTCACAAGTGTTGTTGTAGGTTCTGCTCTGTTTTTTGTTGTGGTTGCCGGCATTCTGATTGCCCGATCCTGGAATTCGGATTCGGTTGCCCTCGCGAATTCCTCTGTTGCAGAGGCCGATTCAAAGAAGTCGGTGCCTGCTGCCAACTATGCAAACGATCTCGGGCCGTTTATTCACAAGTATTGTGGCGAATGTCACGAGTCAGGTTCGAATGCGGGAGATTTCGCATTTGATCGCTACCGGAATATTGACGAGATCAAAGCTGACCGCGTGATCTGGGGCAAGGTTCTGAAGTTGATGAAGGTGGGGGCAATGCCGCCGCCAGATTCTACTCAGCCGTCCGAAGAAGAGATGGCGAAAGCAATCTCGTGGCTGGATCACCAGCTGTTCTATGTCGATTGCAATATCGAGCAGGATTTCGGTCGGGTCGTTGTTCGTCGGTTGAATCGGACCGAATACAACAACACCGTCAATGATCTTATGGCAATCGATTTCCAGCCTGCCAATGACTTCCCTTCTGACGATGTCGGGCACGGGTTCGACAACATCGGAGAAGTGTTGAGTGTTCCGCCATTGCTGATGGAAAAGTATCTCGCGGCAGCGGAAGCGATCTCACTCAAGGTTGTTCCAAACGGAAGCCCTGTTTACGAAAATCGAGTCGTCAACGGCGGAAGCATGAAGAGCGATGACAAGGCTGCCTATCCGAATGGTGAGGTGATGGCGCTCGTTTCCCGAGCGACAGCCAGACATGAATTCAATGTTCCACGTGCTGGAAAGTATAAGTTCACGATCGCTGCCCGACAGGATCGAGCCGGCGACGAAGCTGCAAAAATGGTTGTGACGTTTGGCGGAAAAGAGCTGAAAACGATTTCCGTTGAGCGCCGTAATGGATTTGAGCGATTCAGCTTTGATCTGGATCTTCCAGCTGGCAAACAGCTGGTGACCGCCGCGTTTATCAACGATTTCTATAATGAAAAGGCCGAGAAGGAAAAGGACCGGAACCTTCATATTCGTTCTGTTGAACTGGAAGGTCCGTTCGGGATTTCTCCAGAGGAACGTGAGAAACTGCTGCTGACCAAAAAAGTCCCTGCTGAGGGAGTCACGGTAGAGCAGGCCGCGACAGAGAACTTGCAGGGATTCCTGCCGCGTGCGTTCCGGCGCCCGGTGTCCGATGTAGAAGTCAGTCGTTACGTCGGTCTCGTGAAGATGACCGTTGATCGTGGCGAATCTTTCGAAGAAGGGATGCGGACGGCGCTGCAGGCCATTCTGATTTCCCCGCACTTCCTGTTCCGGGTCGAAGGGGGGCGACGCGTCGAAGGGAATGTGGAGTTCCTCGACGACTACGCACTTGCTTCGCGATTGTCGTACTTCATCTGGGCCAGCATGCCGGACGACGAGTTATTTGATCTCGCCAAACAAGGGAAATTGCACGAACCAGAGGTATTGCGGCAGCAGACCGATCGATTGCTGAAAGATCCTCGTTCAAGTGCTTTAATTCAGAATTTCCCTGGTCAATGGCTGGGGTTACGCAAGCTGACAACAAATGAAGTTGACCCGAATACGCAGTTGTTCCCTCAGTTTACAAAGGAAATTCGCAAAGACCTGTGGAAAGAGACTGAGCTGTTTTTCGATTCGATCGTCCGGTCCAACTCCAGCATTTACGATCTGTTGGACGGGAAGTACACGTTCTTGAACGAACGGCTGGCGAAGTACTATGACATCCCGAATGTGACCGGGGAAGAGTTCCGTCGCGTTGATTTGACCGGGCAGCCGCGCGCCGGCGTGCTGACTCATGGAAGTATTCTGACCCTGACAAGTTTCCCGAATCGAACGTCTCCTGTGAAACGGGGAGAGTGGGTGCTTTCGAATCTGTTAGGAGACGCTCCTCCAGAAGCTCCGCCATCGGTTCCTGCCATCGATGAAACCGCTAGTGCCAATCCGAATCTGACATTCCGACAGCAGTTGGAACTGCATCGTGCAGATCCAGGGTGTGCCTCCTGTCACAAGGAAATGGATGCGATTGGGTTCGGGATGCAGAACTTCGATGCAATTGGGCGCTTCCGAGCGATGGAAAACAACCAGCCAATTGATGCCTCTGGAGTCTTGCCTTCAGGGGAGGCGTTCAATGGAACTCTGGAACTTTTAGGAGTCTTGCGAAATCAGAAATCCAAGTTTGGGCGCTGCCTGACTGAGAAGATGATGACATTCGCCCTCGGACGCGGAGTGGACTGGTACGATCGTTGTGCGATCGATTCAATCATGAGTGATTTGGAACGGGACGACCGCATGTCGACATTGATTCTTGGGATTGTGAATTCCGGTCCGTTTCAGGCAAGAAAGCTGGTGACTCCGGCCACTGCCGCTGATTTAAACGGTACGGCAGTCAAATAATTCACCAGAAAATGGTTCTTCAGTTTTTGTTGATGCGTTGTAACTGCTTTCTGATTCGTGTGTTTTGTCGATTTCTTTGAAAAAGCCAATGAACGTGCCTCGATTGCGGTCCTGCGATCCGATAGAATAAAGAGACCGTAATCTGATCCGGAGCTGGCCTCGGTTCCCCCACACCCACCACCTTCCTTTAGATGACCCGCCAAAAGGAGTTCCTAATGCCACCACTTTCCCGTAGAACGGTTCTCAAAGGCTTAGGTGCAACAATCTCCCTGCCTGTACTCGACGCCATGTTGCCAAAGGCAGCTTGGGCAGCTCCAGAGATGCTGGCGCCGACACGTATGGCGTTTGTCTACGTTCCGAACGGTGCGATCATGGAGGACTGGACCCCAGTTGGTGTTGGTGCAGATTTCAAGCTTTCAAAAACACTTTCTCCACTTGAGGCGTTGAAGTCCGATCTCACCGTGATTTCAGGCTTGGCGCACGACAATGCGCGAGCCAAAGGGGACGGTGCAGGTGACCACGCTCGCGATTCGGCAGTGTTCTTGACCGGGGCACGCCCAAACAAATCCGATTCTGACATCCGTGTCGGACAGTCGGTCGACCAGTTTGCTGCCGAACGTGTCGGACAGAATCATCGTCTTCCGTCTCTCGAACTGGGGATTGAAGCCAACCGTCAGGCCGGGCGATGCGATTCTGGCTATGGCTGTGCCTATCAGTCGAACATTTCCTGGAAATCGGCAACCACACCAATGGCGAAGGAGATTCGTCCAAAGGCTGTGTTTGAACGGATGTTCGGAGGCGAACAGGACCCGAAGGTTCAGGCGAAAAGAGCCTTCTATCGTAAGAGTATTCTGGACTTCGTGGCCGAAGATTCCCGCCAGCTGACCAAACAGCTTGGGACTGGCGACCGTCAGAAGATGGACGAATACTTCACCAGTGTTCGTGAGATTGAACAGCGTGTTGACCGCGCCAGCAAGAAGATTGTTGACGCTCCGAAAATGGATCTGCCAGATGGAGTTCCATCAGATTACGAGACTCACGTGAAGTTGATGTATGATCTGATGCTGGTCGCGTTCCAGACAGACAGTACCCGAATCAGCACAATGATGCTGGCGAATTCCGGTAGCAACCGCAGCTACAAGGAAATTGGGGTCAAGGAAGGTCATCACCAGATTTCTCACCATCAGAATGACGCAGGGATGATTTCCTCGTTGCAGAAGATCGATCAGTACATGATCGAGCAGTTCGCATACTTCCTGAAGCGTTTGAAAGAGACCAAGGAAGGCGACAGCAACCTTCTGGCAAATTCCATGATTCTGTACGGTGCGGCCATTGCTGACCCGAACAAGCACGCACACCATGACCTGCCGATCCTGGTGGCAGGCGGTGGGCGCGGAACAATCACCACTGGACGGCATTTGCAGTATCCAAAAGATACTCCAATGAGCAACCTGTTCGTTTCCATGCTGGAACGAATGGACATTAAAGTGGACAGCTTCGGCGATAGCACTGGGCGTCTGACTGAGCTGAAAGCGTAAAAGTGTAAGTGACACGTGTAAGTGACACTGTCGAACTGCCTGAGTGGCCACTTTGTCCTGATCGGTTCTCTATGGAAATATGAGAGCCGGGCAGGATCGAGTGGTCACTTCTCATTGGTGAAGCGATCAGAGTCGTTTATCATGCAGTTGTCACGTATTTTCCCCGTCCTGCAGGCTGAATCGGTACTCGAATATGGCGAACGTAGAGAGCTACCTGAAGCCAGAAGTCATTCGCAATGTCTCGCGACTGGATCTGCGAGCACGTTTCATTGTCGAAGGCTTTCTCAGCGGCCTTCACGCGTCGCCGTTTCATGGGTTCAGCGTCGAGTTCAGTGAACACCGACGTTATACGCAAGGGGACGACCCTCGGGATCTTGACTGGCTGGTCTATGCGAAGACCGATCGATATTACGTCAAGAAGTATCAGGCAGAGACCAACATCACCGGATATCTGTTGATGGATCTGTCTGAAAGTATGGCATACACCTATCGGCAGGATCTGACTAAGTTCGACTATTCCATCTGCCTCGCTGCGGCGCTGGCGTACATGATGGTGCATCAGCAGGACCCCGTCGGACTGGTGACATTCGACGAGAAGATTCGGACGAGTTTGCCTGCCAGGAGCAAACGAACTCAGCTTGCCAACATTCTCGCCATGCTCTCAAAGGCGACACCGTCAGGGACAACAGCGGTGGCAAATGCCTTGCGTCAATTTGCCCCGATGGTGCGTCATAAAAGCCTGATCATGTTGTTCTCGGACCTGTTGACCGAGCCAGAGCCTGTCATCGAGGCGCTGAGAATGGTCCGGTTTGCAGGGCATGATGTGATTGTGTTTCACATTCTTGATGAAGCGGAAGTTCATTTTCCGTTTGACGGGATGTGTGAATTGCGTGACCCGGAGACGGGAGAAATTCTGACAGTTGACGCAGCAGGAATTCGGGCCGACTATATCGATTCCTTGAATCAGCATCGGAATCGATATAAAGATGAATGCCGCAAAATCGGGGTTGATTTTGTCGAGCTGGATACAAGTATGCGGTTTGATAAGGCGCTGGTTGAATATCTCTCTCAACGAAAAGCCCGTTTTTGAGGCCGTGGCAATGGAAATTGCTCTTGTGTCTTCCCATTTCTATGATGGTGCAGCCTTAGGCTGAAATCAGAAGAATGGTACGGTCTGGTTCTTATTGAAGAATCTGGGCAAATGCTGGGGAGAGGGAGTCCGTAAACCCGCTTGTACTTTTCTTCTACGACTTCTGAATCAGTTTGCAAACGCAGCTCGCCGGAGAACATTCATGCCGTCCAGTTATGATGATGACAGTATCATCTCTCCCATGACGATGCGGGGGCGCGACTGGCCATGTCTTCGCCAGTTTTGCGTTTTCATGGAGAATCGGGTCGGGCGACTTCATGAACTCTTAAAGCAGATCGAGCAACATGATTTGCGGATCATCGCGTTGAGTATCGTGGACACGGTCGACTTCGCAGTTGCCAGAATCATGGTAAACGATACTGATCGTGTTCGTGAAATTCTTTCTCTCACTGATTTCACGGTGATCGAGAACGACATCCTTGGGGTCGAGCTTCCGGATGAGTATGACCCGTTCGGGTCGATTTTTCGGACTCTGGTCTCGGCGGAAATCAATATCGCTTATACGTATCCCTTGCTGTATCGACGTTCCCGACGTGGGGCGATCGCGCTCTACGTCGATAATATCGATGTTGCCAGACAGATCCTTCAGGACAAAGGCCACCACCTGTTGACCGAGAACGATCTCCTTACTGACGAATTTTTCTAGAGCAGTTTGCTCTACCGAGTGCCCGCGCAGCGGCCGATTGGATTGATGAAACGCAACTCGCCGCGTGGCGGAAGCGTGGAAATGATTTTGCAAGGTGCTCTTAGACCGCGCCGGTCTCTCATGTGTCCGCTGCGCAGCGGCCGTTTCGACAGGAGAACAGCTGGATGGCGCGTGCCAGAGACGCCGCAAGAAGAGTGTCCATGCTGAAAGGCGCGTGTTCGCCTTTCAGTATGTTTGCTATTTGGTGTTCTTCTGATTGAGAAGATAGACGAGCAAAGAACAGATTTCGTCGTTGCTCAATACGTCCTTCCAGTTGTCCGGCATAATCGAGACTCTGGAGGAGACTTGTTGTTCGACGCGATCTTTCAAAAATGAGATTTCATCTCCGTTATTGTTTGCGATGACGATGAGAGCACCTTCCTCGCGACGGAAGATTCCAGTGTGAATCTTTCCGTCTTCCAATGCATAGGTTCGGCTCCGAAATGCTTCGTCGACGTTCCGGTTTGGATCAAGAATGTCTTCAAGGAGACGTTCAGTTCCCCGAGTCCCGATCCCATCAAGTTGCGGACCGATCACCTTGCCGACGCCTTGAATCTGGTGGCAGGCAGCGCATTTCGCTTCAAACACTTTTCGGCCAGTTGCTGGATCAAAGGGCCGCTGCTTCAAACGCTGGGAAAACTCGGCGATGGCCTGATCAATTGATTCGTTGGAAGGCTTAACAGATTTGAGGAGTTCTGCGAATCGGGCCTGCTCGTCCATCGAGTTCGAAGTCTCAAACCGTGTTCGCAGTGTTGAGTTTTGCAAGATCGAAGGTGAAAGAACTCCTGCCTCGCAATAGTTGAGAACCAAGGTGGTCCCCCCCTGATGGCCGAGCATGAAGTGTGCGATAACAAGTTGATCCCGTGTTGAGAGCGATTTGCAGAGTTCTTTCAGCAGGTTCGACTGAGCTTCTGATGACTTCGAAAGAATCGACGACTCGACGTCGTCGCGGAGACTGGAAGAAAGCACTGGCAGTGACCAGAGACTCGCAAGGGTGACGGGGATGACTTCATTCTGAAATCCGGCGAGCGTTTGAAGTGCCAGTGCCCGAACTGTGAAATCATATCGCCCACTGAGAATCAGTCGGGCCAATTCTGCTTCAAACTCTGACAGGTTGAATTGTTTGATTTGGCTGAGTGCGAGTTTCAGTTCGATTGAATCGCGAATCAGTTCTGATTGAGGGAGTGCAAGAATTTTTGAATCGATGCCACCGATGGCGATCCATGCATAAGAATTCAGGTTCAATCCATCGACGACTTCCAGGCGAACTGTCTGACCAACCTTGTCCGGGAAGTTCCAGATGATTTCTTGTGGAACATCACTGCGAGGAGGCAACGCTCGCACCAGTTCCTGTTCTCCATCGACAAGAACAAGGCGGACGAAGTTATCTGGTTGGGCTGGGTTTTGAGGAAATCCCAGATGCCCACAGATGAGAAAGCGGAAGTCGGCAGGCAAGGGAAAACCAGGGGAAACCAGAGTCGAAACTGCAGCTTCACCGCCTCCTAGACTGCTCAGCATCTT
The DNA here is from genome assembly GCA_040393865.1 of Planctomicrobium piriforme. Lineage (GTDB taxonomy): Bacteria > Planctomycetota > Planctomycetia > Planctomycetales > Planctomycetaceae > Planctomicrobium > Planctomicrobium piriforme_A. Next base: position 18,537 of record JBEBTF010000064.1, read on the forward strand.
GACGTGAGTCTTACCATCGGTGGATACCCGTGGTTCATAATTCCATGTCACAGGGCTTTCCGGAGGCGTCGCCACAACAGTCCACTTTGGGGCATTCTGGTAGCGAGTAAGTATGGGATGAATCAGGCTTCTTGCCCAATCCGCAACGATCGGCGGAGGCTCAATCCCCTGAAATCGAAGGCCCTCCTGCAAGGTGGTCATCAGCTGCAATTGGTAAGCTGGATCATTCTCCCAGTGAGTTCGAATCAGTTGAACGAGTCGGGTGGTCTGTTCTGGTGTCGCCCAGCGGGCAATTCGCTTCACAACATCTTCTGGAGGAAGCTGCTTAAACAGTGTTTCAGGAGGCATTTCGAGAAAGAATGCGGCGGCATCTGGGGTACTTAGCCCCATCGCAATGATCGAAAGTGATTTTCGATCCTGATCTGACAACTCAGATTTCAGAAGGTCAGTCAGGCTGCCTGGAATGGTCAATTGGTTTCGCAAGGCGAGCTTGAGCTGGTATTCCAGCATCGGATCTGATTCAGGAACCGCCTGCCAGTGTTTCAAGAGAGGCGGAATATGCTCCGGGTGGGGATGTCGAGCCAATGCGTCTCCTGCGACTCGTTGCACGAATGCACTCGGATCATCGAGGGCCGCAATCACAGCCTGACGCTTTGCTACTGACCAGTCCGAATCCTCTGCAAGAATTCGTTGAGCGTGAATCCGAACTTGCTCGGCTGTGGAATTCGTCGCTTCAAGAATTTCGTTCTCGGTAAGAATTTGACCACGATACAACGCCCAGAGAAGGGCGATGCGGCTCTCTTCGTGAAGATCGCTGCGAATCAGTTTTTGGCGCATCGCCGACACCGCGGTTTGTTTGGTTTCCCCGTGCAGTCGATTCGCGAGTTCGGTGATGATCTGCAGTTTTCTGGGAATGTCCGGCGTTTGCGATTCGTGAATCAGTGTGTCGATCTCAGCTCGGGTGAGATCCTTGACGCTGTTAAGTGTGCCTGCTGTTTGGCCAGACGAAGCGTTTTCCCCACCGCTTCCTCTACCGTTTTCCCCAACGTAGGTGACTCGCCAGAT
>JBEBTF010000065.1:0-18772 GCA_040393865.1 Planctomicrobium piriforme
CTAGTTGTTGACCCAGGCATCGAAAACGCGAACCTGCTTCCAGTTAGGACTGAAAGTGGCGATGAATTGGTTGTGTTGTTCGTTCACCTGATACACGTCGTGGGCTTCTTTGTCGGTAAAGAAGATGTGCAGGGCGACGTCATTCATGCGGTCGTTCACAGGGCGAGTGAATTCGTTGGCCAGCGTCCCCACGGCGAAGTAAGCAATGCCGGGGTGATTCTTCAGGTACTGGTGACAGCCATCCACGAGCTGCTGAATTGCTTTTGGAGAGTCATCCAGCAATGTGAAATAAACAGTGTGTGAAAGCATGTTGTTGGCTCACCTTCTAGATATGGACGGACGTTGAATTTTCTTTCTGCGCCATTTGACGTCATCAATTGATAGCGCAGCCACTGGCTCAATTCAGACTATAGCGGATCTTGATGCGGACGGGGGCTTTGCAGAAGGAAAAATCAGGCGCTGAACAACCTGAGTGTCCTTTGCGGTGGCACCTTCGTCTTGAGATAAGATGTTACGACGCGATAGGAGAAACAGGGTTCTTTAGAGCACTTCCCAAAATCATGTGGCGAATCTGGCACGCGGGATTCAATGTTTCTCTTATTGAGAAGGCTGCTGCGCGGCCACATGAGAGACCGATACGGTCTAGAACCCCCCGGTTCCGGAGTTGGGATTCTGGCTCGGACGAGGCTGGATCACTGGCGCCGGTGCAATCGACACTGGAGCGGCTTGCTGGCCTGCTGCTCCTCCTGCGGCATATTGCTGTCGCCGTGTTCCATAGCGAATTGGGAACGAAGACCAGATTTGCATCGTCTTCAGGTTTGCAGGATTGCTCGGATATTCTGCACCATCAAAGATCACTGGGCGACCATCTGCCCGAGTTCGGCTCAACGAGTTCTCAGAAGCATATTGAGCAAATCCCAACCACTGCCGGTCAGGAGCCATTCCAAAGAGATTGTGGCTTTCTGCTGTGAATCCCAGAAATTCTCGTGGCAGCGGGGCGATATGCAGGCTGAAGTAAACGAGTCCGATGAAGGTGTATGCCGTCAGCACTCCAAAGGCCCATTTGGCTCCTTGATAGATCGGCCCGATCATTTCGGCGTACGTGGGGATTAACTGCTCTCCCAGCATCCGCAGAAGGAATAACGTCAGTGACAGGATGCTCCAGAAACTGATGATGTCCCAGCGAACTTGCCATTCAGGTGGCAACAGGACTGCCGTACTGAGTGCATTCGAAAGCGGTTCGAAGAAATTGATGGCGACCAGACCAGAGATGATCAGTGCGACAAATGTGATCCCTGCGCCAGTCGGACCGTCTGTGGCGACGAGCCAGACCACCAGTGCCATCACCAAAATCATCAGGATGTCAATCACAACGGCCCCTGCCGAATTAACGGCGATTCGCTGTCGATGCCAGTACATCGCCGGAGCAGGAAATTCGCAAGTGCTTGGTATTGCACGTTGCGATCGAGCGCTGTGCTCATGGATTACCCCGGCATTATTTGATTCATCAAAATTGGAATCGATTTTCGAGACAGGGTCAACGTACACAAGCAAAGATCGTGGATTCGTTTGGTGTTTTCTCTGAATGAACACCGGATAGCGATGAGAGGGACGCGTCTTTAAGTCGTTGTCGACTGATCTCGAACGTGATCGACGAGGATTTATGCGACGGCGTATTCTTCCTGAAGTGACGACGCCTGATCAAATTCTGGGGCGGAATCCTCAAAATCTGGGGCCGTTGAGAAACTGGCCACCTGTTTAAGGATTCGTCGTCCTTCTGGGGAAACGCGATAAGTTAAACCGCTTTGCCCCTCTTCCATTTGAAAATGGAGCCATCCATAGGCGATGAGTTGCCCATGAATCGTTGTGAGGGTATCGGAAGGGACTCCAGGAACCGAATAGAGACGCCCAAACCAGCGAGGGCCAGTCTCTTGTGTTGAGTCCGGGGAAACAGGAGTCTCTGCGGCGAGTTGCAGGTATGCTGCCAAAACCTGCTGCCAGGAGGTGTGGTTTGCCAGAATCTGCAGGTCTGTTTCGTCCATACCCGGCAATATCGGAATGCCATCTGGAGTTCTGGATCAGGACTGCAAGGGACCCTCGGACGGCGGGGAAATGGGGGCTCGCGTTGCCTCACAGTCTGAATAAGCCGCAATGTTTCCCTGACTGCTTCGACGCGACGTATGCCGTAATGTGGCTGTTTGAAAAAGGTTGCGGTTTTGTGCTTTCTGTGGAGCCGCAGTGAATGTGCAGGGAGGAACACAAGGTTGAACAGGGATGGTCGAGGCGATCAAAGGCCTCTGTCTGAACCCGATTTTGGTCCGATTCAAGCGGGTTGTTTGAGGGGCGTCCGTTCGTATCGATCCTTGAATATTGCTACACTCGCAATTGCGGAGCGAAACTGAGGTTGATGTGAGGTGGCATTCAAACACGCAATCGTCTGTCTGACTTCTCTCGATTCCCCACCTAATGCATTCGATGAATCTCGAGTGCCACTGCCCCGGCATTTTTTGATTGTCCCATCATGCTGAAACACGGATTCCTTGGTAACGATGCTTCATTCATGTTGGACTTTGTTGTCACAGCATTGATCGCAATTGTGCCGTTGCAGCTTTACAGTCTGTACCTTGTCCGATATCGCCGACAGTTCCTGTTTCATCGCAATCTCCAGATTGCTCTGGGCGTGACCTTGCTCGTGGCTGTGACGGCTTTTGAGGTCGACATGCAATGGGTGCATGGTGGTTGGCAGAACATCGTCAACAAGAACCCAGAGTCTCCACGTCTGACAGGGGACGCGTTTGCTCACGTGTCGAACGTGCTCAAGATCCATCTGTTCTTTGCAATCTCAACGCCCTTCCTTTGGGCTGCGACGCTGTTTCACGCTTTGAGACGCTTTCCTAACCCGCCAGTTCCCGGACAACCCAGCCGCCTGCACAAAACGCTTGGCTGGCTCTCAGTCATTGACATCGTCGGGACATCAGTGACCGGCCTGTGGTTCTACTACGTGGCCTTCATGGCTGTGTAGAACTGCGAGTTATTGCCCGTCTGGCGAGTCTGGTCGTATTTTACTTGAAGAGAATGCCGAGGGTGTGAGCGAGAGGGCTGAAACTTTCAACGACGGGACCGCGCCATGTGGAATATTCTGTCCAGACTGACGATTGTTGCCTGGGTTTTTCATTCCGGGATGTGGGTTTACTTCTCTAGTCTGCGTGGTTGGTCAACAGTTCTGTTCATCGTCTGGGTGTCGCTCCCGTATCTCGCGTGCCTGTCTCTGGGCCGGTCGTTAGAGAAATGCAATCGATACTTCAGGCTTCTCCAGATCTATCTTTTCGCTGCAGCCGCTGTGGGGCCGACACTTTCATACAAGGTGTGGTTTATTGACGAATTAGATCCGCAGAGTGGGATCGCCTTCTTCTTGGTCACGGCGATTCAACTCATTCTGGTGTATCCGGTATGGGTGGCGACATTGATCTACAATGAACTTGCTCGGAGTGCGTCGAAGTAGAGTTGATCGCGTGGTTCTCTTCTACTCCGCAATCGCCATCTTTTTCCAATTGCTTGAGTTGCCATGAGAATGCATCGGGCACTCTTTATCCGCCCCATTGACTTGAAGTAAGATACCGTAGTCGGGACAGAATTGTTTCGGCTGCGATTTATTGGCGTTGAATGCTCAACTTGTCTTACTGCAACTGGATGGAGTGCATATCGATGACGTATCCCCAGATTTCGCGTCGAGGATTTCTTGGTGTTTCTGCGGCAGGCATTGCTGCCTCGATCGTGTCGACGGGCTTTGCACAGAACAATCCGCCTGAATTGCAGTGGTTCGATGTGCAGGATTGGGGATTGGAAGGCAAAGGCTGGACTGACACGAAGAGCTTCTTTGATCGTCTGCCTGCTCGAGCCGAAGGTAAAGTCCCCGCCCCAGTCTGGAATCTGAGTCGCCACTCTGCTGGTTTGATGGTGAATTTCCGCACCAACGCCCCTGCGATTTGGGTCGATCACGTTGTAACGAAGGGGCCTCCTCATACTCAGGATAACATGGCTCCGATCGGCGTGAGCGGTGTTGACCTGTATGCAACCAATCCAAAAGGGGAGTGGAAGTGGCTCGCTGTCAGCCGTCCAAAACTCAAAGAAACCAAAGCGGCTCTGATCAGCGATCTGGCACCCGGCGAGCGGGATTATCGTTTGTACCTGCCTCTGTATAACGGAACTGAATCGCTCAAGATCGGCGTGCCTGCTGGTTACTCATTCACCAAGGTTGCTCCACGAACCGACAAACCAATCGTGTTCTATGGAACGTCGATTACGCACGGGGCGAGCGCATCACGACCAGGGATGCCACATCCAGCGATTCTCGGACGCCGACTCGACAAGCCTGTGATTAACCTCGGCTTCTCTGGCAACGGACGGATGGAAAAAGAAGTTGGTGACTTCCTCATCGAACTCGATCCATGTCTCTATGTGATCGACTGTCTTCCTAACATGACAGGTGACATCGTCGCTGAACGGGCTGCCCCGCTCGTTCGTCAGATTCGTGCTGCCAGACCAGAAACTCCGATCGTCCTTGTGGAAGATCGAACTTACGCAAATGCTGAGTTTCTGCCGAAAACACAGGCACGACAGGCGGCCAGTCGCAAAGCATTTCAAGAGGCCTATAAGACGTTGCAGTCAGAAGGTGTGAAGAAGCTTTGGTATATCGAAGGTGAAAAACTTCTTGGGGAAGATCGGGAAGATACCATCGACAGTTCACATCCAAATGACCTTGGATTCTGGCGTCAGGCGAACGCCATGGAGCCTGTGCTGCGTGAAGCTCTTGGCATGAAATAACCAGAGTGTCTTCTGATGGAGATTCACTGAGCCATCCCTTCTGTGGGGGTGGCTCGGTTCTTTTTTGTGATCTGCGTTTGTCGCAGAAAATACGTGGCTGAAGATCGGTCGACCTGAAGATGGTTGCGGCTGAATCTGCCGGATTCAAAATCGGGTTCAGGTTGGAACGGGAGTCGGACGATAAAGATTTTGAAGAGTTGCGCGCCGAAATCGACAGATGTGTCGGATCGGGTGTGAGTGGTGGAATGGGGGAGCGAGTTGCTCTCGAAATTCAGCTCCCAAAATTTAACTGTGAAAAGGCCTGATGAGTATGGATACCATGGGCACCATCTCCTCGGAAATTCCTTCATCTTATGCCGATTCACAATCGCGGACAGAGGCTCTGGAACGGCTGCGCTATCTCGGAAAGAACGGTGGTAAAGGAATTCTGACCGGAACCAATGGAACCGGAAAAACATGGTTGCTGCAACAGCTGGTCAAGCAGTTGCGACGAGACGGTGTTGCCGTGGCCTACCTGAATCTCAACGGGGTGGGTGGTCCTGAGCTCGCCCATCAGTTTGCAGCTCGACTGGGGCTCGGAGTTTCATTTCAGGCTGCTGAGTTTGAAGTCTGGGCGCGGCTCCAAGACTACACGGAAGCAGCGAGACATATCCGACGCCCAATTGCATTTGTGATTGATCATCTCGATCGGGCGAAAGAATCGGTCTTCGGACCGTTGAGCCGATTGATGGACATGTTTGGCGAGAGATGTTCTTGGCTCATGTCGTCGCGAGAGATCACCGGAGATCGACTTACCACTTTTGTGAGTGATCGCAGTTGGCTGCGGGTCGAGTTGTTGCCGCTGCTGCCAATGGAATCCGCTCGGGTTCTGAATAAAGTTTCGTCTCAACAGCCTTCCGCAGCGATGTATACAACCGACGGGGTTGTGGCTGCTCATGAGTTCTCGGCAGGCCGTTTGCGGCAGTTACGTCAGCTCGCAGAACTCGCCTCAATGGCTGCAGAAGTTGAAGATGTCGACGCCATCACAGGTGAATTGGTGTATTCAGTGACGTCGGAGATCATCAGATAGCTCTGGGTGAGCTTCGGCGTTCTTCGCATTGATTTTCCCAGCAGCGCGCTTAAAAACAAGAAGCCACCTGTGGTGTTACAGATGGCTTCTTTTGCTTTCCCTGTCGAGAAGAACTGCTGAGCGGCCATCAGGACCGAACTCATCTCGCTACTTCTTTTCTGGATCAGTTGCTTTCAGCAGAAATGCTCGTCTTTGATCTGCGAAGTTCTTGATACTCATCGGCGGTCGACCGCCCTGCTCTCGATTGGCTGCTGGAGTTGTTGATGAAACTGCAGCGTGGAAAGCGGCGGTCGACGACAGTTTTCTGGTGTCTTTCTCAACGGCATCGCCAAGCAGCGTCACATAGCCGCTGACCTGTGGGCCAAGCTTTTTCCAGTCCAAATCGTTTTGGGCAAGCTCGCGAACATACTTCAGATAACGTTCTTTTAGCGCTGGGACCGCCAGCATTTTACTGCGAAGTGGCTTGGTCGTATCGGTCAGGCCAACAAGTGGATCGAGTTCGATTCCGTTACGCCCGCCAGCCATCATGCCTCCTGGTCCACCTGGGAATGGCCCACGCGGTCCTCCTTCACGTGCTTCTGGTCTGAACTCTGGTGGCCCGAAGGGAGGTGGTCCGTCGCCGCGATCTGCGCCAGGTGGTGGTCCCATCGGCCCGCCCGGAGGTCCACCTGGTCCAAACTCTCCACCCGGAGGTCCGCCACGCATTCCACGACGTCCGCCTCGACCTCCCATTCCCGGCGGTCCGCCCATGCCTGGGCCACCAGCAGCTTGAAACGATTCATTTGTATCGTGCGGGATGATGTGGAATTTCCCCTTCGAATCACGATAGATGTTGTAATCGCTTGCTCGAATCCAATAGCCGTCGGCGTTGATTAACACATTCTCCAGTGCGAGGAACCAGAGTGCTCCATCAATGTCCAGAATCGGTTCCAGTGCGGCTTCTAATTGATCTGCAGGTGTTTCATTCAGCACTTTGCAGAGGTGAATTAGCGCATTCCAGTCAGCGGCTTTATCTTTTGATTTGATGGTGTAAATCTGTTTGTAGGCTTCGATGTCCGGGCCAAGATATTCCAGCCCTCCGCGACCTCCAGGGCTCCCCTGCACTTTCCAGCGAGCACCATTGTCTTCCTTGAAGTTTTGCTTCGCGAAAACTTTGTCGAACTGCTGGACATTGGTGTAAACGCCCCTGCTTTCGCCGTTGATGACCAACCGGACCAGATTTGCTTTGGGGGCTGCGATTTGCTTTCGGGCAATATCAAGGTACAGCACCGCATGCAGCATCGATGGATCGTCGTTGGAATTCAGGAGATTCAGGGTTTTGTACTCCTGAATTCGCTGGTCTTTGTTCCATTCGTCCAAAGAGATATTCAACGACCGCTTTGATCCTGCCGGGACAGTGAAATAAGACGATTGCCCACGGAAGTGGACTCCCACATTCGGATAAACCTGACCATCGACCATCAGCGTGGCCGGGACTTCAACATCGGATTTGTAGAAGGAAGCGAGTTCTTCCTCCCAGTCCGGTGACTCGAATGTGAGGAAGATGGTTCGGAAGACAGAAGGATCGTAGAGGTCTCCCTGCACTGCTGGGACATCTTTAGGATCAACTTTCTCGCCGGGTTTACCGGGTTCGCGTTGAAGTCCTCCACCCGGCCCCCGTGGAAATCCTCCCGGAGGTCCGCCGCCGGGACCTCGGTCAGGTCCAGCATCTGGACCTGCACCCGGTGGAGGACCAGGAGGCCCCCCAGGTGGTCCGCCACGGCCTGGCCCGAATCCCCTGCTTTGAAGCGACGGATCATTCTTGATCGCTTCGCGTGCCGCCGCACGTTCTTCAGAATTTAGCTGTCCGTCACCATCTTTATCAAACTTGTTCAGCAGTTTGCGGTCTGCACGTCCCATCATCCCCGGTGGTCCGCCACGTTGGCCTGGGAAACCGTCAGGAGGCCCAAAACGGTTAGGTGGTGGTGGATCATCCTGAGCCTGAACATACATCAGTGCTGTTACGCTTCCGACCAGAAACAGAAACATCGCAGGAATTTTGAGGTACATAAGATGGCCTCGTACTAAAGTCGAGAACGTAAACAGATGTGTGAAATCTCTCGCCTGTCCTGTTGACTGGTTGTGAACTCAGGCAGGCTGTCTGTTTGTTAGAGAATCACCGCAGAGATGTAATGAGCGAAACACAGGTTCATTCCATGCATAAAACACAGCATAATGCCTGTGATTGTGCATCAGTTGTTCATCTGGAGATCAATGTTCATGATCCCCTCAATGCGGTTTAAATCGGCGACGAATAACGTTGCGTTTGTGTCTGACCGAAACTCACCGGAATAGGTTAAATCGAGTGCGGCTCCCTGTCGGGCTGTCGCTACCCCAGATAGATAAATTTCACGAAAGTGCTGGCTTAATATCGGATCAAGAGTCTGCGCAGGATCGCGTCCCAGACCAAGGCGAACTGTGACTTTGCAAGGGAGCGTCTTTGTGTGATTAGCCTTTGTTTGCGTTCTGTTTTCAGGTACGTAACTCATCGCGATCGCCGCGAGTCCAACAATTGGCAGGCCGATCAGTGGCAACATCAGAAGACCGGTTCCGGCTGCCATTCCAACAATCACAGCCAGAATCACAAACGCAGTGTCTCTGGTGTCATCAACAACCGTTCTGAATCGAACAATCGATAATGCCCCGACGAGACTGAATGCTCTGGCGACACTGTTTCCGATGGTCATTGAAACCATGCAGATCAGTACCGACATCAGCACAAGAGTTGTTGCAAGTGCTGCTGAACTCGTTTGATTGCGACCATGCGACAGCTTGAAGATGCCTGTCACGCAGATGCCAAGAATCAAGGAGTAAACAAGGCGAATCGTGATTGTTGTGAGTGATAAAGCACTCTCGTCGAAGGTCGATGAAGTCAACCAGTCAGGCATCGGAAGCCTCCACTCGTTGGGCGAGTCCCAGAGCAGTGATGGCGTTGCGATACTTCGAGCAGTTGCCTGGCAGAAGCTGAAATTTTTCGATCGCGGATTTCATCTGTGCTGGCAGTGTTCCTGTGAACTTCATTTCACAAATGACCTGGCCTTCGAACAGCGGCAGCCAGACGCGATGATGATCTTCGAATCCCCAATGTGAGTTAGCGCGTGTTCTCAAGTTGAAATCAAACGTGAGGCGAACGGGCTGTTCTTCCATGATGGCGAAGAATGGCCGCCGCAGATAATTTAGTTCGCAGACCGGACGGAAGTTTCCTGCGTGGATTTCTTCTTTGAACCAGTTTGACGCAGACGATTCCGAATCTGCAGTTGCCAAGTCTGCCATCTGAGTCAGCGTTGAATTGATTCGATACTTGCTCACCCGTCCAGATCGTTTGCACTTCTTCTCAAGGAAAATTTCCGAGGAGTCTCCGTACCTGCGGATACGGAATTTGAAGTATTTGTCGTCTTGCTCCCGATGGAAAACTGAGAACTCCGGTGTGTCGGTGTACAGAGTCGAAACCTGGTATCTGCCACTTTCACTCTGATTTGCATGAGGGTCGAGAGTGACGATCGGGCGGAAATATTCCTCCAGCGCTAATGCCTGTTCCGGAGTACATCGAAACTTGAGTTCGGTTGCTCCAGTGCTGGCATCACCGGCCAGTAACGAGGGTGAGCGACATGCAAGTGACGCTGCTGACTGAACTGCTGAGAGGGGATTCTCAACGGGGAGTGGGGGGGGATGATTGCAACCTTCTGCAGGTTTTCCGAACGAGCTCACCTTCTGCTCCTTCAATCCCTAATGCTGTCTATCGTTATCGCTGTGTGTCTGGGAAAGAATTCAATCGATACGCGACTTTCACTTGTGGCGATCACGCATCAGCGTCTGGCGAGTGGAAGCGTATGGGAACCTTGTTCCACATTTGGTCTCAAACTCGGGTGTTGATCGAATTGTCTAACATGTTTTGGCGGTCGACATATCGACTGAGTACCTGAATGTGGCATTCATGCTGAAATCGTCTGGAAATTCTCCACAGCTTTGTAACTGCCAGTGTGAGCAGCATCAGGCAGGGCAAGCTCCATGGTGATTGCAGACCAGCAACAACATCGAATGAGATGAATGTGATCGCCAGTAGTGATAAACCGAACCAGACCATGATTTTTCAACCCGTCTTTGAGTTTTGTGACGATCCTGTCGTGGTCATACAGGATTGAACACGGGGGGATTCAAAAAGTTCCGCAAGGATTCTCTGAAAAGATGTAAGGATCGTGTTGGTGAAAGTTGATTGATTCTCTTGTCGATGCGTTTTGATGCATGGCAGATTTTGTCGAATCAATGGGCGGGCGAGGCTCCTGCCGAGCCGAGGGGGTGGGAACGTGAGGCGTGTGCCGAGTCGCAGATTGGGACAACTGAACCGGACAATGGTTCAGTTGTCAGGGGGCGGTTCGGCGTCAGGGGCTGTATCAAGGTTTTAGACACGAACGAAAACCTGGCCAGTCACAAGCGAGTTAAGAGGGGGGATTGTTTCCCGTTGAGGTCTGTTGCTGTTGCTGGTGGTGTTCCTGCGAGCGAAAGATTTTGTTCCTCTTCTCGGAAATCGTATCGTTCGGAGTAAGTTTGCTGGCGCGGTGAAAAGGTTTTGAAAGGAAATTGCCGTGCTTTTCCATTTTGACTAAATGGTTCCGTACGACATAAAAGGCAGAACTCTCACGAAAATCGGAACCCGGAATGCTTGCAACTTTTACATTCTCGGTGAGAACAGACGTTCAATATCGGAGGGAAAACTGCTATCAAGCAGTTCAGATCTTGATGGCCTTTGACGGGACTGGAACATGGGGCCTCGGCTTCGCCTGATTTTCGCGATTCACAATCATCAGCCGGTCGGAAATTTCGACGGGGTGTTTCAGCAGGCGTACCGTGACGCTTACAAGCCCTTCTTTGATGTCCTGGATGACTTTCCAGAGATCCCGATCACACTCCACTTGTCCGGCAGTTTGCTGGAATGGTTGGAAGCACATCGTTCGGAGTTCATCGATCGGATTCGTGGGTACCTTGCGCAGGGAAGACTGGAACTGCTCGGCGGACCCTTCTTTGAACCGATTCTGGCAAGCATCCCGTCCCGTGATCGCGTTGGTCAGATTCGGGCTTACACGCAGCATCTTTCGACACTTTTCGATACGACAATCCGGGGAATGTGGGTTCCTGAACGTGTGTGGGAACCGAATTTTGCCAGCGATATTGTTGATGCTGGCATTGAGTACACGATTCTTGATGATTCTCATTTTCGCTGGGCAGGGCTGAGCGAAGACCGCCTGCATGGTTATTATCTGACAGAGCATGAAGGGCGTTTGCTCAAGGTCTTCCCGGATGATGAAACCCTGCGTTATTCCATTCCATGGGGCAAGCCTGAAGAATCAATTGAATACCTTCGGACGATGGCGGATCGCTTCCCCGGGACGATTGTTTCGTTCGGGGATGATGGTGAGAAATTTGGATCATGGCCGGGAACGAAGGAACTCGTTTACGATAAAGGCTGGTTGCGCGAAATCTTCTCTGCCTTCCGGGAAAACTCGTCGTGGTTGAAGATCGTCACGATGGCTCAGGCTGTGGATGAAGTTCCTCCTCAAGGGAAAGTCTATCTGCCGAACGCAAGCTATCGGGAGATGACCGAATGGGCGCTTCCGACGGATCAGCAGGTGAAATACAAGAAGATTGCCGAGGAGTTGTCTGAAGAACCTGAATGGAAGGATATCAAGCCGTTCTTCCGTGCTGGATTGTGGCGAAATTTCCTTGTGAAATATCCTGAGAGCAACGAGATGTATTGTCGTTCACGGGAAGTGAGCGAGCGTCTGAATGGATTGGCGAATTCTGAAGCCGGCCGCCAGAGACCAGACTTGCTACACCGTGCAAAGATGGACCTCTATCGCGGTCAGTGCAACTGTCCGTACTGGCACGGGGCCTTTGGAGGGTTGTATCTCCCGCATTTGCGAAATGCGATTTATCGGCATTTGATTGCTGCTGATAATTTGGTTGAGCAGTTGCATGGGCGCGGGGCACGTTGGGTCGAGATTGATGCGTGCGACTATAATCTTGATGCTCGAAAAGAAGTTCGATTGTCTGGTGATCGGATGATTGCCTATCTCGCACCGGCCAGAGGTGGGCATCTCTATGAACTCGATCTGCGAACCAATTGCGTCAATCTGCTCGCGACGTTGAACCGTCGTCCAGAGCCGTATCATCAAACTGTTCTCGATGCGGCAGGGAAGAGTGAAGACGTTGATGATGTCGCTTTCAACAAGCATGAAGGCGTGCGGTTTAAGCAGGCGGATCTTGATGAGAAGATTGCCTATGATCGCTGGCCGCGCAAGTCACTTGTGGATCACTTCCTGAGACCAGGCACAGAGTTGTCGGAGTTCCTCGGAGGGAACGGCGGGATCGGTGATTTCGTGTTGGGTGTCTATGAAACCAGAATGCGCCGCTCAGACACGCGAGTCGAAGCTGTGATGTCGCGTGAAGGACGAATGGGCGAGCATTGGGTGCGTGTCGAGAAGACTGTTGCGCTGGATTCAGGCAATGGAAGTCAACTTGAAATCACCTATGAATTAAGTCAGTTGCCGCCCGGCGTGCCGGTACAGTTTGGAGTGGAATTCAATTTCGCCGCGATGCCTGCCGGGGCAAATGACCGGTATTACTACAACGGCCATGGCGCCCAGCTCGGGCGACTGGAGACGATTCAGACGCTTCCGCCAAGCGCACGGATTGGTCTGGTCGATGAATGGCTTGGTGTCGACGTCTCTCTGGAATGTACTCAGCCTGCGGAATTCTGGACGTTTCCGATTCAGACCGTCAGTCAGAGTGAAGGAGGATTTGAACTTGTCCACCAGAGTTGCGTTGTGATGCCACACTGGAAGTTTGTGGCCGACAGTTCAGGACGCTGGCAGGTGCGAATTCAGATGACTGCGGACACATCGGCAGCGCAAGCTCGAAAGCTCGCGGAACTCGCTGCTGCCCGGCGGTAGAGTGTTTCGAAATCCAGTGAAACGTCTGAGGGACGTTCACATCACAAAGGTGGTCAGATTTCGCGGATGGGGGAATGTTGCATCGCGATTGCTGTTGCCGTTGCATAAGCGCGGCAATGAGAGATTGTGATCAACACTTCATCAATTCCCAGATTCTTGGCGTAGGCCCCTGCTCCTCCGGAGAGTTCAATCACTGGCCGCCCTGATTGTGTGCTGGCGACTTGAATGTCCTTCCAGCCGATGCCTTTGGTGAACCCGGTTCCCAGTGTTTTCATTACGGCTTCTTTGGCCGCCCAGCGTCCAGCGTAGTGCTGCAGCGATTCTTTGTGACGCTGACAGTATCGGATTTCGCTTTCTGTATAGACCCGTTGCAGAAACAACTCGCCGTGACGTTCGATCATTTCCCCGATGCGGACGATTTCAACGATGTCAGTACCCAAACCGAAAATGATGGCCATTATCTACTCGTGTCGCGATGAAAACGATTGCGTTGTTGGAATGATGCCTGACCTGAAAATCCGGTCGTGTTGAACTCTCCAGCGGCGAACGGCATCGATTTCTTGATGTGTCGTAGCAGGTCAGTATTTCCACTGTATTCAATCCCACTGTATTCAAACAGTTCAGCCCTGACCACATTGGCCAGGGCTGAACTGTAGGTGGAAATTTTCAAACCGTCTTTACGGTGACTGCAATCACTCTCCGAGAAGGCCTTTGTTCAGCTTTTTGAGAGCTTCGGTTTCAATCTGGCGAACGCGTTCCCGTGTCAGGCCGAGACTTTCTCCGATTTCTTTCAACGTCAAAGGTTCTCCGTCATCGAGTCCGAACCGCATTTTCAGGATGGTTGCTTCCCGCTCATCCATGTCTTTCAGCATGCGTTCGACATGGACGAGATTGTCGGTATTGATGAGGTCGTCTTCCGGCCCCAGAATTCGTTCGTCTGGAATCAATTCCCCAAGAGAAACACTGCTGTCGCTGTCGTCTGCTTGTTGTGGGGTCGTATTGTACAGCTGAATCGCTTTTTTAACGATTTTCAGCTTCTTGGATGGGAGTTCCAGTTCACGGGCAACCTCATCGGCTGTTGGGGTTCGCCCTAACTCATCGGCAAGCTTGGCATTTGCACGACGCCACTTTGAAAGCAATTCGACCATATACGCTGGAACGCGAATGGTTTTCGCCGAATTGATCAGGGCTCGTTTGATTGATTGTTTGATCCAATAACTTGCGTATGTGCTGAACCGGGTGTTCATGTCCGGGTCAAAACCTTCGACGGCTCGCAGCAAACCCAGGTTTCCTTCTTCAATCAAATCTTGAAGCGGAAGCCCTTTGCCTGAGTATCCCCGGGCAATGTTTACGACGAGGCGAAGATTCGCCCGAACCATTCGATCTCGAGCAGCAAGGTCCCCTTCTGCAATGCGGTTAGATAACTCACGTTCATCTTCCGCACTCAGCAATGCTGTCTCGTTAATTTCTCGCAGGTAAGTCTCGAGCGGGTTTTGGACATTTGACGCTCGGCGGCGGATAACTTTTTGCATGGAATTTCTGAATGGTGTTCAGTTGTTCTTGGTTTCAGAGGGGGGCTGGATTCATTCCATTCCCTCGGAACGTCCGTCGCGTCCCTGTGAACTTGTTCAGAAACATTATCGAACCGGCAGGATCTGCCGCTGCAGCTTGTTCAGTGTTAAAAGCGCAGGTTCAGGAAAGACTGTGTGGTTGCAGCGATTTTTCTGATTATTACTTTTGGTTAAGATGAGAATTGCGGCGAAATGAAACAAAATTTGCCGATTTCGGTGCCAAATTCGATTTCGGAGATTCTCCGGGGGGAGATTCTTGGTCAAGAAACTGGACAGATCTTGGAGAATTTTGAAAACTTTGAAAAATAACTCGATCTTCCTAGAACCTTTTTGACCGATTGAGAGTCGAATAGCGTAGAGGAGAATGTCGGAGATGCTCAGAGTGCAGATTCTTCTATATGCGACGAATTTGATCTGAACCTCCGACCGTAATTTTCATGACCTGGTTCCAACGTTCGGAACCGACCAATTCTGTTTTGTGTTTCCAAGGACTGCGATTTTCGCAGGAAGGTGCACCGATGCGTCAGCACAACATCAACGGCAGCAACGTCAATGGCATTCAGGCGAGCAACAGCTCAGCCGTCGCCGTCGTCGTCGCCCGTGATGTTCGCTCGCATGAGATGCGCACATGGAAACGTCATTCGAAAAGCATGGTCCCCGTATCGAAAGACGTACCGCTAACGGCGGTCGTCACTGACTCGGGAAATTCCATTGCATCTCGTTGTCAGGGATCAGCCGCGGCGGCGCGTGATGCGTCGTGGCCAGCCACAAGCCATTGTGCTTCGTGGCCGGTGAATTCGTTTGAACCGCCGGCAGCTGCATGGGCAAGCCTCGTCATTAGACGGGCAATCTCCATCTGACGTTTCGTCAGATTTCCGGACATCAGTCCGAAATTCGGAGATCGATCCACATGCATCTCGCCTGAGTGCAGAGTGTCCTGTTTTGGTGTTTGTTGAATTCACTTTCATCACACCAATCTCAAGACCTCCCGCTACTACGGCGAAATCTCAGTGACTTTCAGCGTTCTATTCATCACCCGATCTTTGTGACGGCTGTTGAATGTCTCTGTTAACTCACTGTGGATCGTGTCACTGCAACGTAAGTCCAAGGGCACTTGCGAAGGACTTGGCTTTTGGCTTGGTCTTTCCGCCCTGTTGTTCTGATCTGTGATGGTTCTGCGACCCGGATGTTTGCTGTTTTTGAGCACGTTCCGGGAACTCATTCAGCCCGCTGTGAAACAAATTGAAAGAGATGCGGGTTGAGCCAATCGAGTGTAGATCCATCTTTCCCTGGATGATCGAAACACATTCTGCCCCACGAAGGGGAGTGAGTCATGATAGAAGATTACGAGCAATTAGGACTGGTGCGGAAGGCTCAGTCTGGTGATCGGGACGCATTTGGACGATTGGTGACAGAGTACGAGGCGGTTATTTTCGCCATCACTTTGAGACGATTGCGAAATCGTTCTGAAGCACTCGAAGTCACTCAGGACATCTTTTTGCGAGCGATGAGGAAGTTGCCTCAGTTGCGTGAACCAGAACGGTTCGCTGGATGGTTGAAGCGGATTGCTGTCCGCATGGCCATCAACCGGGCGGTTCGGCGTCCTCGCGAATCGTTCCAGGCACCAGAAACCCTGACGAAAGTTGCGCAGCAACCAACTCCATTTGATCGAGCCATTCATGTTGAACAGGCTCAACAACTTCGAGTCGGTCTGAAGCAACTCCGAGCACTCGATCGGGATACTCTCACTGCCTTCTATTTCGAAGGTCAGTCACTGAAAGAGATGAGCGATCGATTCAGCAGTCCTGTTGGAACCATCAAGCGTCGACTGCACACAGCACGTCATCGTTTGAAAGAAGCTCTTGGAGATCTGCAGCCAGCGTAGGCTAGCCGCGGATTTTGGGGAGCAGTTCACATTATTGATTCCATTCTCATTACGCTTCACCCTACAACAAAAAACGAGCGACGCTCTGATGGGCGTCGCTCGTTTCGTTTTTACTGAACTCATCCGGATTCATGCGACATTGTCACGCGAAGCCTGAAGGTCTCTGGGCTACCATCCGGTCATGAAACCATCATATCCGCGGCCGAATTCAAAGTTCATGTTTCCGCATGGAGGCGGATAAGGGTTGCAGCTGTTGCATGGGCTGCCGCCGTACGGCATCACCCCTCCCCCATAATTCGTCTGGTAATTCGACTGATAGTTCCACAGTGGTCGATTCCACCAGCGATTGACCGTGTATGGTTGCGGAATGGCATATGCCGGAACTGGAGCCCCCAACTCAACCCCTGGTGTGACAACGGTTGGTGACACTGACGACGGAGTTTGAGTCGACCCAAAGTAAGGAGAGTTTGTTTGGTCTCCCGGAGCTTTGTAAGTATCGGTTGTCGATGGCGTGGTTGGGATTGTGGAAGAATTATTGTTTTGTGGAGCTGCTGGGCGTGGTTGCAACTCCGGCTTTGGCTGTGTCTGAATTTGCTCTGGAACAACAAGAGTCCCATTCGAATTGAACGGAAGATACGTTCCCTGTGCCATGACAGGCGACAGGCTCGACATTGCCGACACGGTCACAATCATACCAGTCAGGGAGCGGTTCATAAGGGGACCTCTTGGAATCTTTAATCGTGATGATCTTCGATCCTACTTCGCCACCATCCCTGTGCCGGAACTGGAACCTGAAATTCATCCCAAGTGATGTTGCGAAAAGGCAACATCATGGAACACTCAGAGAAAAGATCACGAGCGTTGTTTCCAGAATTAAACATTTCCTGGAGATAACAGCAACAACTTTTGTGCTGATTTCGCTGGTTCTGCGGCAATTTCCAGTGTTGAAGACGCAAGGTCAGATCAAGCTGGGAGAGACAGGCGCAGTGCGGTGAATACCGTGAGTTAACGGCTCAGTGAGACGCACGGCAGAGCCCCCCGCGAGTTCGTCACGACTTGAGAGTGACCGGGACTTCATTGATTTTCGCAGCGACGATGAAGTCATTTTCCGAAAGTCCCTGAATCGCGTGCGTTGTGAGCTCAATCCGAATGTTCCGATAGCCTGTCAGATGGAAATCCGGGTGATGGTTTTCGTCTTCTGCAATGGCGGCCACTTCATTCAGAAAAGCCATTGCAGCTGCAAAGTTTTTGACGGTCCAGTTTCGCGAAATCAGATTCCCGTCGTCTGAAAGTTTCCATCCGTCTACCGATTTCAGAAGTGATTCTGATTGCGTGTGAGTGAGCTTCGGAACTCCTCCTTCACAAGGCACACAGCGTTTTGTTTTCAATTCGTTGGCATCATTATTTTTCATCGCTGTTTCTTTCCTGTGTTGAATCGACGAACCGGAGGGAATCGTCTTACATCCCCTTCCCTCGATTATCACGCGAATTTGAATGCTGATCGACAGTGCTTAGTCGACGTTGAACCGACATCGAGATGCCTTCAGCATGGGACCAGATGCGGACAAAGACTTGAAAACGAAAAGAACTACCAGGAGTCTTTTGATGACTTCTGGCAGTTCTTGTTCTTGTTGCCTTCAAGATGGTACGCCAGAATTCGTGTTCTGAGGCACCTTAGACTTAAAGGACATCTTTGCTATGGAACCGATGAAGTGGGACCAACGGTCTCTGGTTTAATTCCAACATCATACATCAGATGTTGCAAGGTTGCTTCAATCAGATCGAGACGAGATTGAAGCCCTAGCGTTCCGACGGTCTGTCTTTCAACACGAGTCCAGGTGCTCAGTTCGTCATACAGGTAGTAAAGATAGCCTTCCATTCCTGCGACCTGAGCAACAATCTCTTCGCGAGGAAGCACGCTCTGATTGTCATGAATATATTTTGCCGTCTGCAGCAACTCATACGCGCCCCGATATGTTTCATTGAAGTTCGGATTGTGTGAGTAGTTGTGGTGCAGATCAACACAAAGTTCATTCAGGTAAAACGCCAGTCGACCTGACAGATCGTCAACGTATCCGAATCCACCGAAGACCAGCTGGACTGGTTGCGTTGATTCATAGTACGTCGTGTCAGTACTGACTGTTTGTGGATAGTAATAGTAGTTGTTGTCAACAACATAATATGAGCCAGGGTAGGTCATGCCGTAGTGTGGAACGACAAAGAATGCACCTGGAGTAATAATGTTGTAGGCGTATCGACCGATGATGTACCCATAACGATCTCGCATGATGTGTGAGTATGGGTTGCCTGGGCCTCTTCGATAATACGAATGGGCATATCCTGGACGTCCATATGGAGGTGGTCGCCATGCATTCGGACGATCATATGGAGGCCGATATGCTGGTGGTCGTCCCAGTGGCGGTCTTCCGTCCCCCGG
>JBEBTF010000066.1:0-18764 GCA_040393865.1 Planctomicrobium piriforme
CGAGTTCCAAGCGAACGGAAGACGCGCTCACTCATGCTCTCGCTCAAGAAGACAACGTGTCCATCTGCCATCACAAAATGGGCGCCGCCCGTGTGTGAACTTCCAAAATCCTCAGCATGATGTTTCTTGTTCGGGCCATGTTCACAGTGGCCGAGAACCTTGGCCGCTGACTCATCTTCACCAGGAAGCGCACCTACCCAAGTTGCATAAAGTTTGGTTCCATCCGATTCAGTGAAAGTCGATCTTTCCCCAACCATGAGCGTGTTACTGGTTCCGTCTGTGAAGTCGCGGATGAGAACCTTGCTGTTGTGGTAGAACGCTCCATTGCTGCGACACTGTCCAGTGAAGCTGGAATCATAGCAATCGTGGAGTTCAGTTGTTCCGAACACTCCCACATAACTAGCGGTCGCCAATTCAATATCGTTAATGGTGAATGTGTCCGGCTGAGGTTCGCTGGGACATTGGAAGACAGTGAGTTTCTGTTTCAGGTAAGGACGGTTATCAACATGATCCATCGGCAATTTGAAATCAATTTTCCCATAGAGGGGGGCTTGATCGAGGTAAGGCAGAATAAAGGTTCCCCATGAGAAACCACTATTTCCCAGGACGTTTGCCGTGTTCCCAGTGACTCCGATCCAGCCGGGAGGGAACGTGTTGTGGGAGTCATGGTAGTTGTGGAGGGCGAGACCGATCTGTTTGAGATTGTTCTTGCATTGCGAGCGGCGAGCGGCCTCTCGAGCCTGCTGGACAGCGGGTAATAACAGGGCAATCAAGATGGCGATAATTGCAATCACAACAAGCAATTCAATCAATGTAAAAGCAGCTCGCTTTTGAACAGCGCGCATATCGGTTCTCCAACTGGAATCCGGGAATATGCCCGGAAGAAATGTTCGTCGGTCAGAATGAAAGAGATTTCAGTTCATGGCGAATCTCAAAAGTGAAGATTCACACATGATGGGCCAGAGCAGTGGATTGCAGGACGATGATTTGGACGAAGACGAGACTTCGCACGGAGAATCGCTTCATCTCGAAGATGGCTCGATTGCCAACGAAGTAGAACTTCTTCCCGGTCCTGTAAAAGCAGGAGCAATCCCGACTGAATCAACAGTTTCAGGAACATGCAGTCAGCGCGACTATCGCCGAGCGAAGCAGTTCGAGCACCATCAACCCAGAATGGGCTGCCCACTATCCTCTGCTGGGCGGTCCGCGAACATAGGGTCCAGGTAAGGAGAACGTAATCCCCTCAACAACCTCAGAAATGGGCTGCCGAGTGACGAGATCTTCCCCCACAAGCGAGATCGGACAAGCGATCGGGGAAGCAACCTGAACGAGAAATTGGCACAACTGGCACTCATCAGAGTGATGATGGTGCCCTTGCTCAATCGGATCACTGGGCGAGGGTTGATCTGAGCATCCCTCATGCCGATGAGTTGTTGACTGAGTGTGAGAGTGATGAACGTGGCTGCAGCTGGATTTCGTCGCAACCGGCGGTTCTGATTCGGTGGAGCAAGACCCTGAAGAACAGTGTTGAGTTGAAGAACACTGTTTAGTTCCGCATGTTCCCAACTGGTGTGCGAGCGGCGAGTGAACTGCACGAACCCCGATCATCATGGCCAGCGAGGCCATGGCGAAGGTCCAGCAAATCAATCGGAGTCGCACCTGCATAACGATTGCATTTCCAAGTTTATGCAAAAAGACCGCTGCAAGCATCCTAGCCGCCAGAGAATGAAAAGCAAGACCGTCAGGCCTTTCTTCATAAAACGAAAAGCTCCCTGCTGATTCAACAGCTCATCAGTCAGGGATGCGTTTGGGCGGGTGAAGAAAAGGGGTTGTGTGTCGCAACTGATTTTATAGTAGTCGGTTGCGACACTGAATGACCTTATTCTTTCACATTCGGCAGGAGGATTTCGAATCGCGGTTGAGTCAGGAACTCTTCCGGAACTGCCCCGGCCTGTGCGATCTGCTGGAGATTTTTCCGGATCTCATCGTCACTCGGCATTTGTCCGGCCTTTTGCGCTTGCTGATAGGCGGCGACGAAGCGAGGAATCTTCAGGTCCAGTTTTGAACTCGTTCCCTCTTCACGCATGCGATCAGTGAACATGATCCCGTCTAGGTGATCGCCCTCGTGTTGTACCACTCTGGCTGAGAGGTCATCGAGTTCCATTCGGAACCCGTTCCCTGAGAGGTCGTACGCCTCGACGGTGAGTTCGTAAGACCGCGTCACGTCTCCATAGAGCCCAGGAAGACTGAGGCACCCTTCTTCTCCGGGGTCTCTCCCTTTTCGTTTGGTGATTACCGGGTTAATAAAGACCAGCTCTTCATCCGGCTCATCTGCCCGAGCAGCGAGGTTCACAATGAAAAACCGGAGTGGAAGGCCCACCTGATTTGCGGCCAGTCCAATCCCTTCGGCCTCGTACATTAAATCGAACATTTCGCGGATGGTTTTGCGAAGCGTGTTATCGATTTTCTTGAGGTCGACAGATCGGAAGGAGAGAGCCGGGTGAGGGTAAGGAACAATCTGCATCGGGCAAATTCAATTTCTAAAACGGCTTGAGGAATATGACGATCGTGTTTGAAAGGAACTGACACTTGTATTCGTGTCCGTTAATTATCGCACTCAGTGGGCAAAACCGAAGTTGCAAATTTGGAAGTCAGGGAGAAATAAGATTCAATTCACAAGTCGAAAACCAGTCAGGAGATAGTGGCCGAACCACCAGTTTATTCCATTTCCTGATTTCCGTAACCATGCGGCTCCCTTGGGGGATAGCCAGTCCAGACGAGTGCTTTTCCGATGCGATCGGCTTGTTTGGTTTCGAGGCCTTTTAGTACTTCGCGGACGGATCGATTGTTCGCGATGTCTTTTTCCAGTTTCTTGATGACGTCGCCTGGAACCTGTAAAGAGCCAGCTCCCGGCCCACCGGACAGAAAGGCCCCCTTTTGATTGAAGACCGCCCAGTAAATACAGCGAGGGTGAGCCCTTGCTCCGTTCCGTGTCTTTTCCGCTGCTCCTCCCTTTGCTCGTTGCCCACTGACCTGATAGAGATCGCGTCTTTCGAAGATGACGGCAACAACGTTCCAGTCTTTTCCGCCAAAGATCCCGAACATGGATTCTCTTTCGACTTGATTGATTCCGAAGCAAAGTCTTCTATCGAATCCCCGCCCTGTGCTGCTTTTAACAATGGGCGGTTTCTGATTGACGAATCACTGCACTTCGCATGGCAGAACGCCTACAGGATTTGCAAAACGCTCTGGTGACTCGTTGCATTGGACCTGAGACAACAGGCAATTTCAATTCACATCGGAAATTGCGCCAATCGTTTGAGAATCACCCTTGTTGAATGCAGGGATCAAGCATCGGCGGAACGACCTGAGTTGGGAAAATCAGAGCTGACAGAATCTTCGGAAACTGTTATCACTTGCGGAGATTCACTCCTGATTTATCAAGGAAAGAATGTATCGTGAACATGGTCACTGCCGTGTCGGTCACGTTCGGGAATCTGTCAGGATTGAGTCATTTGCTCATTCAAGAGTCTGCTTCGCATTGTTTTTGAAAAAGAAGGTGCCGACCTTCGACCTGCCGTAACCCAGCAAGGTGACAGTTCGAAAATCAATGAAGCCGCACCGATAATGCCGAACCTGCAGTTTCTCCGAGCAAGAGAAGCTGCGGCTGAAGTCCAGGATGGAGTCGTGTTTCGATGGGTGTTCCCGTTTCCCAGATGTGGACCGTTGCCTCGTATGTTCTCAAGCAGAAACTACGAGGACGTAAACGTTATCCACTGGTTCTGATGCTGGAGCCCCTTTTTCGCTGCAATCTCGCCTGTGCTGGCTGTGGGAAGATTCAATACCCCGGGGCAATTCTCAAGCAGCATCTGTCCGTTGAGCAATGCCTGCAGGCTGCGGATGAGTGCGGCGCTCCGATGGTCTCAATCCCGGGGGGCGAACCGCTGCTCCATCCAGAGATGGAGAAAATTGTTGAAGGTCTGGTCGCGCGCAAGAAGTATGTCTATCTCTGCACGAATGCCATCCTTCTCAAGAAGCATCTGCATAAATACACACCATCGAAATACCTTTCCTTTTCGGTTCACCTTGATGGCCCGCGGGAAGAACATGATCTCGCGGTTTGTCGGGAGGGGATTTACGATGTCGCAATTGACGCGATTCAAGCGGCCATCAGTGCCGGGTTTCGGGTGACAACGAACAGCACAGTCTTTAATAACAGCGAGCCCGAAAAGCTGCGGGAAATGTTCGACACCCTGATGGGAATGGGTGTCGAAGGGATGATGCTTTCCCCGGGGTATCAATACGAGAAAGCCCCTGACCAGGAACACTTCCTCAGTCGTGATGAGACGATGCGGCTGTTCCGTCGGATTCTCGAGCGTCCCAAAAAATCATGGGTCTTCAACCAGTCTCCACTCTTCATGGAGTTCCTCAAAGGGAACTGGAATCTTGAATGCACACCGTGGGGCAATCCAACTTACAACCTGTTCGGCTGGCAAAAACCTTGTTATCTCCTGCAGGATGGATACGCGAACTCATTCAAAGAACTGATGGAATCCGTTGAATGGGACGCATATGGTCGAGCCAGCGGGAATGAGCGGTGTCAGGATTGTATGGTCCACTGTGGCTACGAGCCCTCGGCGGTCAATGCCACATTTGGAACGATCAGCGGGCTGTTCACATCCGCACTTCGAACGCTGTTTGGTCCCGGTCGAGATCGACCGCTTCCGCCACCGCGAGTTCGCGGCCAGCGCGAACCAGTCAATCTGGTCTCATTGGAGTTGGTGAAAGTGAATTCTCACCCCCCCCATTCCAACACCGAGAAAAGCGAACCGGAAGCCGTCTCTACAGCAACATAAAGGCCGAGTGAGGTGTTGCTCATCTCGAGATGGGAACTGGAAATTAGTCGCATTACAAAACTCGAATGCTGCGAGATTCTCTGCGAAATTGAGCAAATCCCCCTAATGCTTTTGTCACAATCCAGAAGTAAAACAGGATGAGCGTTTCCGAAGCACGTCGGAGGCGAATGGAACTGACATCGCCTTTCACATGCAGGCTACAATTCTGCGGATTGCCTCGGTGAATTGGAGGCGACCCTTCTTTGGAGTTGGATGAGATGCCCATTGCGATTGTGACTGGTTCTGCTGGGCTAATCGGCGCAGAAGCTGTGCGTTTTCTGATCGGACGTGGCTTTCATGTTGTCGGAATCGACAATGACATGCGCAGGGAGTTCTTCGGAGAGGAGGCTTCCACTGCATGGAGCCGTAAAGAACTTGAGCAGTCCTTTGAGACGTATACGCATCAGTCGGTAGATATAAGAGATGTGTCTGCCCTTGAGCCCATCTTTAGACACTACGGCAGTGATCTGAAATTGATCATTCACACCGCCGCTCAGCCTTCTCATGACTGGGCTGCGAAAGCGCCATTTGTCGACTTCAGTGTGAATGCGAATGGAACTTTGAATCTTCTGGAAATGACGCGGCAACACGCTCCGAATGCCACGTTTATCTTTACGTCGACCAATAAGGTCTATGGGGACACTCCAAATTTGCTCCCATTAGTCGAGCAGGAAACCCGATGGGAGATTGACCAGAATCACCCATTCTATGCTCACGGGATTGATGAAAGCATGTCAATCGACCAGAGCAAGCACTCCCTCTTTGGTGCTTCCAAGGTTGCTGCGGATGTTCTCGTTCAGGAGTACGGTCGATATTTCGGAATGCACACTGCCTGCTTTCGTGGTGGCTGTCTTACTGGGCCAGGCCATTCAGGAACAATGCTACATGGCTTTCTCTCTTATCTCGTAAAATGCGCGATTACTGGGACGCCATATACCGTTCTGGGATATAAGGGAAAGCAGGTTCGCGACAATATCCATTCCTTCGACCTTGTGAATATGTTCTGGCATTTTCATCAGAATCCACGGTGCGGCGAAGTTTATAACGCCGGTGGAAGCCGTCATAGCCATTGTTCGATGCAGGAAGCGATCACGCTCGCTGAAGAAGTGGTCGGTCGAAAGATGAACGCATCTTATACAGACGATGCTCGAAGCGGAGACCACATTTGGTATGTCAGTGATGTTCGCAAGTTTCAGAGCCATTATCCAGACTGGTCCTATCGGTATGGCATCCGAGATATTATCGAACAAATCGCCGATTCAATGTCCCGTCGCACAACATAGGCTGACATGCGTATGGACAGGAATTTGCAACAGTGAGACTGCTAACGGCCTCAATCATTAAGCAGTTGCAGGCAGCCGAAATGAGTGAGTGACATTCTGCGAAGGAGCGAATCATATTCTTCTGTGAATTGTTGCGGGTCGAGAACAGTCGCTTTTCTTGCATGCTCTTTCGCAAAAATGGTGCGTTCCTGTTGTTCGTAAAGTCTCGCAAGTAAAAAGTGTAATTCCCCGCTGGGGGCAATGCTGATTGCTGATAAGTACGCCTGTTCGGCCTCCTTGAGGCGGTCCTGCTGGCGATTTGCGAACGCAATACCCTTGAGAGCACTCAAGAGAGCTTGGGATCGGTCGGGGCTGCTTGGCTGGTGTTCCCAGTATTGTCGCGCCCGCTCATACCATTTCAGACTCTCATCCCACTCCTTTAATCTTTGATAACAGAGGCCACTGTAATCAAAGACTTGAGGTGGTGGATTCGGGTGTTGTGCGAGAGTTTGCAGCAACGTTAATGCTTCATCGTTGCGTTCACATTGCATGAGTTGAACGACTCGCTGTCCCACTGCGGAAATGGGTGGGGTTGCTGGAAGTGGTTGAGAAAGCTTTACATGTAAGGCCGCCAAGGCCTCAGTGAGTTGATCATTCAATTCCTGGATAGGGATGCCCGAGAATTTTGCTGACGTTGATATGGCTGAGAGTGTTTGAGTCAGGCTTTGGCTCAATTTAAATTGCTGTCCAGACAAGGCGTCCCTTAGTCTTTCTTCGCAAGAACGGGACACTGAATCGGCATATGCCAACGGGATCAACAGTGCTGCCAGGAGTGCACTGCCTAATTGAATAAATGTTCCATTCCTTTTTTCTAATTTAGGATGTTGATGGGGGACGAGGACTGCTGCAGCGCTTGTGATTGCAGTGATAACTGCGATAGATGTCCAGAGACGTGAGAATTTCCAATTGCTATCTGCATTGGTCTCCATACCTGTCAGTGAAATACTGATGATCACAGCAGAGGACGTCCCAATGATCCCCGCAATCATTGCGAAGCGATTCCGAATTCTTTGTTGATAAATGATTCCTACCAGTGGGACAGAACTGAATAGCGTGACAATAAATATGTCTACTCGCCCAAAACCGAATTGAACCAGTTCCTCAGCCAGGAGCAGAGGAATTCCCACCATCAGGAGTAATACAAGCGACATGGTAACGGCAGCGCCTGATCGCTCTTGAGACAGTAACGTTATGAGTTGTTTTGAGGGACGCATTGTAAACTATGTAGGGGTCGGTTTCGGCTTCTTCCAGATCATTCCGTCATAAGCGTAATGAAGAAAAGCGGCCATCAGGTTGATCAGTATCCACACCTCCTGGTATCCGTTCGCCAGGAGATAGTTCGTCAGTCCGATGAAGACTACGAAGAACATTAGGAAGGCGCCCCATTGTCGGGTGAGTTTCCCCCAGAAGTCGTTCCGTTGTCGCTGCTTTGTAGACGTTGATGCCCAGGTGACGACGGCGAGGTATTCAGCCGCATGGAATACTGCGGAGCAGAGTGCAAGCTGGACTGTCAGGCTTTGGCGTTCCCAATGTGCAGCTCCCAACAATGAGCAATACAAAAGCATGACGCTGGAGAAATAAATGACGCTCCAGGGATTGCCGCCGTTCCCGAGAGAGAACAGCTGCCGCAGGAACAGGCATGTGGGAATTGCCATCATTCCCCAGTCCAAATTCGTAATCAATGAGTATTGGGAAAATTCCCCGTGGCTCCAACCCCATCCGGCGACGCGTGCAATGACGTAAAGCAGAAAACCTCGGAACAACCATTTTTCAAGAATGATGAGCAGGGCAGGTGACGATGTTCTTCCACGTCGCTCATAGATTCGAAGGATTCCGTGGTGTTGCGATGCAAAGTGCCAGGCATTCCAGAGATAATCAATCGTCCCAAGGCAGAGCAGCGCATCTGAGCTCAGTTGCCAAATCAGACAGCCCACAATCACGAGTCCTGCGAGGCCGAGAACTTTCCACTCCCGTCCCAAAGTTTTCTCGCGGTCACAAGCGATCAGGATTAATGTAATCCACCGATGCGGCGCGGTAACGAAATAAACTTGCCAGAAGAGAAGGCTCTGGTGGGCAGGAAGGTCAGCAGAGTGGCTGATTAGAAAAAGCAAGGGCCAGTAAAGATTGGCGATCCAAAGCAGATCGGGCACAGGTCCCAATAAGTATTGTGGGTTCCCTTGTCGTTCGGTTGAAGACATGGTCGTTATTGCCACGCCATCGCCTGGCTGGTTCGATGATTGAGGACGTACGACGGAGCTCATTGTTTCGATGGCTCAACCAGGGAGGTTTGAACGGTCGATGTCGGTTCTTTCACGACCCGAATCCAATGGTCATGGAACTTGATTCCAGAGTGCCATTCGACCTCCGGCATGTGGCATTTCACGCAGTCACCCGCTGGCTCGATTCGACATAATGTCGTTTCAGGAGCTTGGTGACATTTCATGCATGTGTTGTTGTATTGGAATCTGTCTTTCGATGTGGCGTCGTGCGGGTCATGACAGGTGATGCATGTCATCGATTTTCCGCTTTCCAGATAACAACGACTTTTCTTCATTCCATAGGGCTGAAAGCGTGCAAGTATGTTCGGAGCCGTTGTTGCTCCGATGTTGGATTCATCGCGATGACATTGCGCGCACTGGCGGATGGATTGCTCGGGATCGGTGTAGGTCACGAGTGGAGGCTCCAGATGCCCTTTTCCGAGTTTCGCCAATTCAACATGTCGTTTGCGTGGTCCGTGGCACCGCTCGCAACCGACATTGGCGAGCACGGTTTCTTTGGTCACCGGGATATTAAGTGGAGGAACCACTGTTGCATGGCATCCAAGACAGGTAAGTGCCTGTGCCGGTTCCATCGGGCGTCCAAAAACCTCTGTCGAACGCTCTCGAAAATCGTCAAATCGTTCGTGATCCGGGGTGACACCAAGGCACTGGCCCCCATTGAACCAACTCCATCGGAACTCAACACCATGTCCGGATATTGGATCGATCGAAATCGGAGTTTGAGCGTGCGTTCCCGAGCCAAGAAGCCAGTGAACCGGGAAAATGGGAGTAGAATCCACCCCCTCGACCCCAACGAAAAATCCGAGTTCCTTCTTTAAAAACTCAAAGACCTGTTGCCGCCGCGGATCGGAATAGGTTGTCCCACTCAATGCGGTTGCAAGGTGCGTGTCCTCCATTCGCAAGGCTGTATGTGAATGCCCTGAACGCAGATGAGCATCATACTCCGCCTGATGGCACTCCCGGCACGCAAAGTCGGAAGCAAAATTCTCGTTGAGGAATGATGTCCATTCGGAGATCTTTGCATTCTCCACTCGTGATGGGACCGTGTTCACCGTTTCATTCCGAGAAATAAAACGAATAAACGAAATGATCACGATGCCTGATAACAAAGCGATCAGGATCAATCGACGCATGCCATCACCACAACTTAAACGTCACGCACTTCACGCGGATTACCGCATTTTTCTGACAAAACCGCCCGTGTCTGAAACATTACGGGCGGTTAGACGGTAGAGAGAACTGCCTCTGCACCGATTCAGGCTATGGCAGAGGAGCGTCCTGAATCTTCCAGCTATTTTCTTCTTTTTTCAGCTTCCATGTGACTTCTCCAGATCCGATCTTTGCCACCTTAATGTTCTTAACACCTTCGGTACTGGAATTTCCCTGAGAAATTTTCACAGTTACCGTAGCGCCATCTCCTGAAATCACAGGCGAACCGGTGACTTCGATTGCCGAACTAAAGTAAGCGGCTCGATTCTTAGGAGCGGTCCCTGCGACAAAAGCTCCCTGGAAAGACTTTTCGTCCATCGCCAAATCGTTGAGACAGGCGACCGAAGCAACGACTTCGTCAGTTTCCGTCAATTTTCCTTCAGTGGCTTTCCCACAACCGGCGAGGATCAACGCACTAAATAACAACCCCAGACAAACTCGCATTTCACTGACTCCCCAGAGACGATGAATAGTCTCTTGATAGAACTTTAGAATTCGCTGACGACCTCTCCGTTCTGACACGTGTTTAACGCCTGCCAGACGATCATAGAAATGTTGTCACTCACAAACCGTACTGAACCGTCACTAAGTGCAGCCTGAACGCCGCCGGTATGATGGCTTCTCGCGGCCGCATAGGTGTCAGCATCTGTGTTGTTGTTAACACATTTCATGTATGGGGTTGCGGTGTCGCTAATGTTAGTGTCACAG
Source organism: Planctomicrobium piriforme (assembly GCA_040393865.1). Lineage (GTDB taxonomy): Bacteria > Planctomycetota > Planctomycetia > Planctomycetales > Planctomycetaceae > Planctomicrobium > Planctomicrobium piriforme_A. The sequence goes on from JBEBTF010000066.1 coordinate 10,414, forward strand.
GACGGAATTGCATCAGGGATCCTTGCGTTTGGAGCTCGAGCCGCCGTGTAAATACTGGCTCCCATGCCGGGATTGAACCAGACCCCACGGATGTCCGGGCTTGACGTTCCGGTGGTTCGACCATCAGTTGAAATGACTTCACTGACGGCGATCGTATTGCTCAATCCGTCGGTAATGTCGGCGGGGCGCCGTCCATTCTTTTGTTGAAAGCGGTCACCAGAACCCCCTTGTGCTTTTACAATTTTCTGACGAGTTGTGGCAAAACATCCGAAAGCACCGGCGGTCTGAGAGCTATTCCACGAGAGCATGTTGCCAGTTCCCCAATTGGCGGCGTAGTTCCCTTTGGCCATTGCTTCCAGGCTGATTCCATTGAATGGCTTTCGGACTCTGGGATTGCTTGGACAAAGAATAAAGCTCATCGCCTCACGTCCAATGTTTCCCAGGTCATCTTGAGATTCACAATGGTCTGACGGATTACTCGAACCTGTGCCAAGCCATTCATTATGGCAATCGACAACATGGTTCCATCTGCCCGTTTCCTCAACAAACGGGAGTAGCATCGGCAGCCATGAAAATCCGATTTCATCAACGCTATCCTGCCATCCTCCCACTTTGAACTGAGTTGCAGGGTCTTCATAACTCACATATCCAGGAGGGAATGTTCCGTAGGTGTCAACGTGGTTATGTAGTGCCAGACCGATTTGTTTAAGATTATTCTTACATTGTGAACGACGGGCCGCTTCTCTCGCCTGCTGGACGGCAGGAAGAAGGAGAGCGATCAGAATCGCGATGATTGCGATCACGACGAGCAATTCAATAAGAGTGAAACCGCTTCGCTTGCATGCGCCGGTGGTTTTTAATGAATTTGAACGTATCATCAGAGAGAAATCCTGGTGACGTCTTACCAGTTAAACGTGATGTTGACGATAAGTTTTAGGTAAGACTGTATTTGTGTCGAAACGGATCTGTTTCCGCTAATCGCGATGCTACGTCTCTTCAATCGAAACGCAGGCTGAGCGAGGTTCAGAAATCAGACGTGACTTAGGGCCGTGTTGATAAACAGGACAGGTTCAGACCGTGCTCTAGAAATCGCTGATTGTTTCGCCATTCTGCCGCGTGTTTAAAGCTTTCCAGAGCACGCCATCAATGTTTTCGCTGACGAACCGAACAGAGCCGTCACACATGGTCGCGTTGACACCGCCGGTATGAAAACTTCTTGCCGCCGCGTTGACATCAGCGGTCGTGTTGTTTTCGGTGCATTTGAGATAGGGGGAACTGTCGCCGGAAATCGTCGTGTCACAAGATGGAATCACGTCCGGAACTCGAGCGTTGGGCGTCGTCATGGCAGAGAAGATCGAGGCTCCCATTCCATGATTAAACCACACGCCACGAAGGTCATTGCTGTTGGCTCCTGCGCCGTTCCCATCAGTTCCGATGATCTCACTGACGGCGACCGTATTGCTCATGCCATCGGTAATATCACCGGGGCGGGTCCCCTGACTGTGCTGAAAGCGATCTCCTGACCCACCGTCCGCCGGGGCAATTTTCTTCTGATCGACGAAATAGGCACCGAAAGCCCCAATCGTTTCCGTCGACTCCCACGAAAGCATATTTCCTGAACCCCAACTCCCTGCATAGTTCCCTTTGGAGAGTGCCTCCAGGCTGATTCCGTTGAACAACTTCGACGTGACTGGGCTGCTGGGACATTTCAGAAATGTCGGCGTAACTCTCCCAACGTTTCCAAAGGCTGCAGAGGATTCACAATGGTCCGATGGGTTGTGTGTCCCAATTTCCTTGCGGTCGTCATGGCAATCACAAACGTTATTCCAGCGTCCCATTTCTTCGACGTAGGGCAGGAGCATTGTCAGCCAAGCGAAACCAACTTCGTTGACATCGTCTTGCCATCCACCCGCTTTGAATCTTCTGGCTGATTCGTCGTAGCACAGGTATCCAGGTGGAAATGAGCCGTGGGCATCGAGGTGATTATGAAGAGAAAGGCCAATTTGTTTGAGATTGTTTTTGCACTGAGTGCGTCGAGCAGATTCTCGTGCTTGCTGAACCGCCGGCAGTAAAAGGGCGATGAGAATCGCAATGATCGCGATGACAACTAATAGCTCAATCAGAGTGAATCCGCTCCGACTGGAGCTCGCCGCGATTCTTGTTCGGGGGGCGAAATGCATTTTGACTTCCTGAATCTAGTGGTGCGACCACTCTGTCCTGGCAAATTCTTGAGCAATGTCCTCAGGCTCATCGGCCTGCTCGCAACATGTTTGTCAACAGTCAATTCTGGTTTGACGGTCCACTAATAACCTAAGAATGTGAGTAAATTGCTACCAAATTGTTAATTTTTGATGCTCGTGATCTTTTGCAAAGCACCAGATAAGCACGTTGATAACAATTGAAATGGACACCGGAATTAAAGGGAATTCCTGCGGTGACCAGCGAGAGGGGCGCATGCGATTAAGGGAGAGTAGAATCGGAAAACGAACTTTCCATGTGCTGCAAGTTAAGAACTAATTAAAAGAAGGGTCCGCGCCATAGGAGGAATGGCAGGCATGTGGAGGAATGTAGATGTGTGCATTCCGAGATGAGAGCGAATAGGCTCAATAGATGACGTTTTGGCGAGTGCCGGTGGCGCGACGATCTGCCCGCACATCTTGTTTCAGACTGGGACAGTTTTCGTCCGAAAGAAACGCTGCTGCTCCATGGCAAACAGGTCACGCCAAAAAGAATGGACTATTGGAGAGGTGCGAATGCAGGACTTGCTCTCCAAGTCTCAGCGAACTGAAAATGCGGGGCAGATGACACGCATTCGTGTGAGGTTATTTTTTTGCCCAGACCTCAAAGAAACGCGATTCTGCATCAGAATCTCCAATTACGATTAGTTCACCGCCAGCCGGCAACGGTCGATGTGGATCGGGATTTACTTGAAACTTTCCATCAAGTACGACCGCCACGACGTTACATCCAGTGGTTTGGCGTAATCGGGTGTGTGCCAATGATTGGCCGACGAGGCGTTCAGGAATTGGAATGTGAATGATGTCCAACCCTTCGGCCAGGAGCAGTATTTTTCCCTTTTTGAGAAGGTTGAAAATGACGTTCGCGCCTGCCGAAGCATACGACATCACAAAATCGACTCCGGCGCGATGCAGCGTTGAGGCATTTCGTTCCTGATTGGCACGTCCGAGAATTTGAATGTCAGGTCGCAAGCGTCGACAATAAATGGCGAGATAAATATTCATATCATCATCGTGAGTCGTGATCACGACCGAAGATGATTCCATGATTCCGGCACGTTGCAATACTTCGAGTTCTGCGGCATCGCCGATGATATAGTGCTCTGGATCTTTAATGCGATCTGGGCGGCATTCGATAATTCGGTAACTCACTCCCTGCCGTGCAAGTTCGGAAGCCGTTGCTCTGCCGACTCGCCCTCCTCCGATAATGACGACAGGAGCATCCGAGCTACTGTAGATGCAAAACAAGCTGTCATATTCATCCAGCTGTTCACGCGATCCGGCGAGTACCAGTACTGAGGTCTCGTTTAACAGTGAATCAGGTCCAGATATCTGAAATTTGCCACGATCCCAAATCCCGATCACAGTTACTTTGACGTGATCGCCAAGGCGGATGTCACGTAATTTGCGACCAACCATTGGAGTGCCTGCAACTGCGGCTTCAGCGATCAGGAGTTCTCCAAAGTGGCCAATCACGCGACTTCTGGCATCACGTCCCAGTAAATGGCGTGCCAGTGAGTGCCCCAGCATTTCTCCCAGTTGCAAGACCTGACTACATCCAGCGAGTTCCAGGATGTCGACGGCCGCGTGCGCAGTCGCAGTTGCCACGATTGCCACTGACTCGGAAATTTCTCTCACCGTGAACACGATGTTCGTATTTGTGGTGTCCTTCTGGGTGGCGACAACCAGTGCAGCCTGTTTGACCTGCGCGTTTATGTAGGTTTCTGGGTCGTCCAGGTTGCCGAGCATGACACGATAACCGTCATCATACAGTCGCAGAGCTTCATTCAGTTCCGGGACGAGTATGGCATATTCGATTTTCGAGCGTACCAGCTTACGGATCAGCGATTGCTCCACTGGCCCAAAGCCTGTGAGGAGGACGTGTCCTGTGGTTGAAGGAGGCAGTCTGCGTGGCGTCCGCGCAATTGCTTGTGCCTCCAGCCAAGGGACATAAAAGAACTGAATGAACATGAAAGGCATGAGGACCAACATAAACACGGTCCCGGACAGTAGAACTATGACCGAGAAAATTCGTCCGGCGTCGGACTCAAATGTGATGTCGCCGAATCCCAGAGTCGACATCACAGTCAGGGTCCAGTAGGTCCCCGTGATCCATGAGAACTGGCGACCCTCGTATTGCATCAAGTAGTGAAACAGCACCGAAAACGTCGTGACGAGTACAGCGAATGCAACGAGGAGCCGAATGAGAGTCAGTAGATTTCTGCGCCGCGACGGAGTCGTCAGAAAGTTCAATACGATGCCGGATGACTTCATGAACAGGCAGTATGTTGTGAGTGAGACTCGTTGAAGATCAGACGGTCTAAAGAATGGTGGAGAGTTCGTTTGGATGGCCGCAAGATTCCGCGTGACTCAATTCTATCAAGGATACCATCTCCACAGTGGTTTTCCTCATTCGCGAATCTCTCATTTTTCCGAAGAGCAGCTTTGGTTCCTTTTGTCCACATTCATTGCAAGGGGAGCGTTCGGGGTACCAGTCCAGAAAAAAATATTGCTCAGGAGGACAGATGACTCTTGATGAGTGAACTGAACCCCTGAGCAACTCGCGTATACTCAATCGAACAACTGGAATGCGCATGCCAGATAGAGCAGATCAACAGGATATGCTCTACCGGACATTGGCCGTTTTGATTGGTTGATTCAGGGAATCGGTGGGTTCGATGACCTGAATTCGGTTCCCAAGGTAACGGGCCAGATCAGGCAGATCGTATGCTCGCAACGCCCCGTGGATGCAGTTCACGAACTGATCGTCGGAGAGAGGTGATGACACAATCAATTCCATTGCCCCGAGCGACTGGATCAGAGTGATCTTATCAATCAGTTGGCTCTCAACGGCCGCCGCATGTAATCCAGCCGCGCCGATTCTTCCACCAGTCACAATCGTGAGCTTGTGTTGGTCGAGCGGGAGAGATTCGTTTTCAAGCAACCAGCGCGCGGACTTTAGAACGTCCTCCGCCCACGTACCGATGTAGTTCTTTCCAAGCAGATAAGCGACTGCGAGATGCTTACCATCCGGGCCAAATCGCTTATTGTACCACACCGCTTTTTCCGGGAAGGTTTCGCCGGTTCCACGGAGGTCGACCGCAAACACGAGATGTCCCTGTTTTGCGTACTCCAGTGCAGAGTGTTCACCCTGTTCGGTCTTGAATGACGCTTGTTTGCCTTCTGGATGGCAGTAAAGAAGTGGTCCCTTGCTGACTTTTGCCGGACGATAAAGCAGCCCTGGCAGAACAATTCCATCTTCAGGAGTCAGCACCCAGCGTTCGATGGTGATGTCTCCGTCTTTCGACTCACCTAATTTTTTGGCTTCTGGTTTTGGAAGCGAAGCAAGGGGCTGAATGCCAGCGATTTCGCGAACCTTTGCGATGGCCTGCTTAGGCTCCGACCAGAGCGCCTTTCGAGCAGGAGCGAGCCGTTCAAATTCTTCCTTGTTCAAATCGAATGCCGACTTCGCACCTGGAATCAGAACGACTTGACCTTGTTCTGTGACCAGATACTCCTTTGGTGAAAGAGCCTTAATCTTAGGTTCACGGACAGGGACATCTCGACCAGCCAACCAGCGGGACATCCATTGAACAGAGCCTTGTCGCAGAAATGGAGACCAACCATGGTTGGCATCAGCTTCGACGAGGTCGACCCGTTCTGAATAACCTTGGCGAGTATAGAGACGTTTTGCGGCACGGTACGTTGTCCATGAACCATCAATTGGGAACGCATCGTGTGTGGCAGTGCAAAACAAAACCGGAACAGGGGCTCGCATCAACGCATAATCGACGTGATCCATTCCCCAGGCTAATTGCCCAAAGATATTCTGTTCTGCATCCTGCGGACCCCGTTCTGCCAGGAGTCGTTCAAACGAAGTGATGTAGCAGGAGGGAGCGCCTGCACCGACACGGTCATCCAGTGCCATGATGTATGAAGTTTGCGTTCCGCCTCCGCTATTTCCCATGACTCCAATCTTCGAGCCATCGACATCAGGACGCTGTTGCAGGTAATCAATTGCCCGCATACCGTCCCAAATTTCATTTCGAGCGGTGTTCTGCCCGAGGAGAATGGCACCACTCCCTAACAGCGTGTGGCCATCAGTCGTACTTTTCACATAGATATTGCCATCATCGTGAACATGCTCGTAGCGCTCACCCTGGCAAACGGGATCGACGAGAAATGCCACCATCCCGTTGAGAGCGGCCAATGCGGCCCCTGCCTGATAAACCTCGAGTCCTTTGCCAGTATCCGAGTGCCCACAGACGACAAGAATGCCAGGGTATGGACCTTTGAATTTGTCTGATTCAGGGACAAAGCAAATGCCGGTCACATAGTGCTTTGGCTGGCTTTCGAACAGGACTTTCTCAACGCGGTATCCTTCCCGTTGAATGGTTCCCGTCACAACGGCGTTCAACGGAGTCCGCTCTGGAAAACCGCCGATTGACTCAACGAACTTGTCTCGTAACCGCTTTTGGTAGGCAGCGATCGTTTCGTCGGTCTTCAATGTGGCATATGTTTTTTGCCAATTCGCAAAAGACTCATCAGTTTGCTTTGTCAGCCAGTCGTTCATCATTTGCGAAGGCTGTTCGATAACAGCTTTCTCGATCACATTGATCGGTTGGGCAAATAACTCGCTGCTGAACAAACAGACAAGCAACGTGGTCAAACGCAACTTCATGAAGGGCCTCGTTCTGCGCTGGTAAACCTGTAGACGCCGTGACTTTGAAAAGTCACAGTGGTCGGATGATAGGACATCCAGTTGCTTGCGCAAAGCAACGCCGATTCTTGATCGGTACGCCGTGCGTCATTGCCAAAGCCGGAGATGGCTTTATTGAATCTGTTCGACTGCCCAGGAGTAATCTTTTTGCTCCCGAAATCCTTCCAGTTTGATCTCGCCATTCGGAAAGAGGTGAAGGACAGAATAGGCGTTCTTCGCCGGTCCCGTCCCTTCAATCATCGCAACGTGAGTGCAGTAATGGATTCCGTTGAGATCTTTGTAATCGTTCTTGTGGCTATGTCCCTGGAAGACGGCTGAGACTTTTCCGGACTGTTCTAACACCCGCCGGACATCCGCGACATTCACAGGAGCATAATGGTTGTCCACATCGAGACGCTGATGAGCAAAAACGATGGTACGATTTTCTGTTTCCTTCAAATCCGCGTGAAGCCATTCCAGCTGTTCCGGTGGAATGAACGCAACTCGCCAGTCCGAAGTTCTACGGCCATACGGCGTGCCGTTCTTGTTGAAACAAGCATCCAGCACCACGAAGTGGAAACCGTCTCGATCAAATGAATAAAAAGATCGCTCCTGTCCGACTTCACCAAGGAATTCCTCTTTCGTCAACGTTTCGACGCAATGATTTCCTAAAACGTAATGACGTTTCGCTTTGATCTTTTGAAACTGAGAGTTAATTGTTTTTAGATACCCCAATTCTGTTTCAACTTCCGGCGCAGCGTCGATGAAATCGCCCAGTTCTACGACAAAATTGACACGCTCTTTCTGAAAGTGCGCCGTCGCTTCTTCAAGTTTTGAAAGACTCTCACGGTAATAACGCGACCCTGCCTTGGGTTTATCTGCGTAATGAAGATCCGTGACCAGGCCGACCTTCAGCGAGGCGTTTGGCAACGCGCCTTGTGTTCCGAAAGCACTAGAAACACTGTGTCCGAATGTTCCGGCAGCGAGAAGCAGTGACGAGCCTTGGAGAAATGCTCGACGCCCGATTTTTTGAGTCATCACCGTGAGTGCTCCAGTTCAAATGGTCTGGGTTCAGCGAGCAGACAGTCTATCTTCTGGGCAGTTCAAAAATGAACTTGGTATTCCAAGAATCCGCCCGCGCCGAAAAAAATCTGATGGCCCATTCCTCCTGTCACTGTAGGCGCACCCTCTGGAAGGCAACCCAGGACAGATCACCCTGGCGATTATGAACGAACGACAGGCGAGTTTGGTTTGCTAAATAGTTATTTAGCTAATTCGTGAAAGAGAAGCCGTCTGGTCACGAGAGGCAACGGCACTTGGGATTCCTAAGTTAATGTCATCGGTCATGCCGGCTATCTTACTCAGGTTCTGTTAGAGAGTAATTCTGTCTAAGTATGTGGAGAAACGTCAGTCGA
>JBEBTF010000067.1:0-18526 GCA_040393865.1 Planctomicrobium piriforme
TCGCCGAGGCCGCATAACCACCACCCAGCGCCCACCATTCCTGGGGAACTCCAATGGTCATCTTCCGAGATCGTGTCGCCGCAATCGGAACACGGCGAGCCATGCCAGTCCGAGAGCCGGCAATAGGCGGAGCCGGAGTTGTAGGTCCGGAGAATCTGGGCCACGAGGAGGAAAAATTCTCCCAGTCGGCCCTGTTCCAATGCCCGGGCGATCCCGTAGCGGCCCTCGCCTTCGCAGAGGGTGTCGCTTTGCACATACGGGTGCGTGACGTCGTCACAACAACCGGGGCGACATGGATCGAGTGCAATGACTTGATACGGCTGATAACAGCCGAGTTGATCCAATGAAAGCCCGATCTCAAACGGGCCCAGGTCGATCTCTTCCAGAATAATCCGTTCTGTCCGGACCAAGAGGAATTTGGTGAACCAATCAATTTGAACTTCATCAAACTCGTCCTGCAGAGATTCCAACTCTTCGAACAAGAGACGCAACGTCGGTGATTCCGGCTGTTGTTCCGAACGCTCCAGGTCTTCAGCCTGATGCAGACAATCCTTCGCCAGTCGGCGCAGCGACTGAGTGAGTTGTTGACGAAGATGGGTTTGAGCTGCGCGATAGCGGCATTGAGAGGCCAGCTGCCAGCGATGCTGCAGTTGTTGGATTCGATACCAGCTCTCCTCGGGCAGGGCAGATTGATCCGGTGGACGAGTCTGGACCCGTTGATAATGCTGCTCCAGGTAGCTTACCGTTCGCAACCACGGTCGCCGGCACAGAGAAAAGTTCATGTTTAAAACTCCAGAAAGTTAAAGAGCCGAGCCCCTCGTTAAAGAACAAGGGGCTCGGCGTGGTCATCAAATGGGGTTCATTACCGGCGTCGGAATCGACGAGACTTGCGGAGAGTGGGATTCGGACGGATATTGCCGGCGTGAATTGAGATCGCAGCCAGCACGATCGTCACACCGGCGAAGATCCCCCACGAATTCGCCACGATTCCGCAGCCAGCCGAGACGATCAGAATTCCGGTGAAGTACAGACTGTTGAGCCGCTGACGGGCTCCCATGGAGCTTCTTTCGGAATAGAGTTCAGGATTGGGAGTCAGGGATCAGAAATAAAGCGGAAGAGAGGTCAACATGGCTGACCTCTCTTCTCTCAGTCCTGCTTCCTGCCTGCAGGACCACCGCTCCTTCGATCTTCGTGGGCGTGATGCTGACCCGGTCGCCCGGTTGCAGAACGTAATCCGAAGTGGTCGGCTGGCGGTTCACGCGGATCAAGTAATCAGCGGGGCTGCCGTGCGAGACACGTTGCTCAAAGAGTCGAGCGACGGTGGTTCCTTCGGCAATGTCGATCTGGTCCGCGAACCCGGCGCCCAGGTTGTTCAAAAAAAGAATCTTCATCGATGGTCCTGTGTGTCAAAGAAATGGAATGTAGAATCTGCTTGTTAATAATCCTCAGGCAGTAACACGGTTGTGGCAGAGCGGTCCGCTTCGGTGATCACCCAAAACCGAACATTGTCGGCCGTGTGATAAACGGACAGCAGACGTTCTCCGTGCAGGAGAGCATCCTCATTGGCTGCGGCATCTTCGGAATCGCAATCGCCCCAGTCCCCGGCCAGATGACGGCGGAGGGCGGTTTGAACATCGGACGGGCTGAGTTGTTCCTGAGCGTTCGCTGTAATCGCGATCTGCCCAGGGGAAAACTTCGGAACGGTTCTGGCTTCGGGAATCATGGTTCCTCACTGAGATCAAGAGGTTAACGATGTTTGGTACAGGGAGGTCGGCGGGAGTGCTTTCGGGAAGAGTCGTTTCCGTGGCACTGACGGAGCTGTAGAAATGCGGTCATGGTCCAGGCCGCTCCCGGCCCGGCGAGGAGGGCCGGCCATCCGAAGACAAAGAAACAGCCGATGCAGATGATCCCCCAGAGGCTGAGGTACCGCTGGCAAAACTCTTCCGCCCGGCGTTTCCGCTCTTGGCGATGCGACATGTCATCTCGATCGAGGCGATACCCAGCGAGTGGAAACCGGAATGGGAATGTTGCCGCGCCGTTCGAAATCATCCCAATCGATCATCTGTGGGATGAACTGATCGGGTTCTGGATCGAACCGGACTTCTCGCGGATCGGCAATCGAAAATCCACGGCGGCGGATTTCGGAAAGAGATTCACCCGTGGCGCAGGCAACAGCGGCGTTGAGATCCTGTTGAGTCATTTTGCTTACTCCTCAAAAAAGAAGAAAGCACGACCACACCACGGCGGGCGGTCGTGCCAAAACACACAACCGCCCCGCCGAGTCACACGCTCGATCAGGGAACCCGCACTACGCAGGTAAATTCGGAATCAATCAATGCTGGCTTTAATGGGGACTTCGTTGTTGACGAACTTCTGAGCAATGGCCTTTTTTGGAATGGGTACTAACATTCGCAAAACACACTCGCCGCTCGGCCTCATTTCGACCGAACGGCGTGTGAAAGACGAAACTCCGGCCAGTGCCTATTCGGCGATGGCGGGAAGTGAAAACGTTGCTCCGGGATATCGTTCCTGTAAAACAGCCTGCAGGATCTCGATTTCGTGAAATCGATCGACTTGCAGTTGCTCCAGTTCCAATGCTTTCACCACCAAGCTCCGGTACTCTGCGGGAAGCTTGTCCAGAAGAGTGGGATCGGACTGCAGTATCGCGAGCATCTGCTGCCAATTGTCGATCCGCTCGCCAATGCCCACGGAATCTTTTTCCAGCCCTTCCCGCTTCATGAGCTGATCCACCGCCTCCTTGAACGCCAGGATTCGGTCGTCGATACCCAAATGTCGGTGTGCCATCGTCACCAAGTCTGTGTCCACGTTGGCTTTTGAGGCTCCTTTGGCCCGTTCGGTCAATTTCCAGAGTTGGCCTGTGATTCTGTCGCGATAAGCCCCCGATGGCTCATCTCCGGAAGGGGTTTCGAAGCGGATCGAATGCAAGTCGGCGACGGCGGCTTGCCAGTAAGATAAACAGGCTTGCTGCCGACGTTCCTTTTCCTGTGCAGCCTGGTTCGACTGTGCTATCTGCCGATCGATGAGAGCGTTCCTGGCTGTTCGATCTGAATTCATCTGTTGCATCGCAATTAAATAGATCGCACCTACAACCAGCCATGTTGGCCAGTTCCAGTCGGATGCGATCTGCTTGGGGGGAGGAGTTGCTGCAGCTTCCTCCGACTGTTTCACCGCACACGTCATTTCCTGACGAGTCACGATCCCCCAAAGAAGCGGAGAGACGCATCCGACAGCAAAGACTACAACACAAACCAGGAGTGCGATCTGGTCTCCGAACACGTGTGTCGATACATGGTAGAGCCCCGTCATCACGATCCAGACGAGCATCAATGCCATCAGGCCAAAACCGGAGTATCGCAACAACCGATTCCGCCCCAGAAGGCGGCCGAGTTGATAAGACAGGTTTCGCATTGCTGGGGAACATCCTGTTCTCTGTTCTGAGGATTCGCCGTTCAGAGGTGGTTCTGAATCCAATTTCTGAGCATCCGACATCGAGACCTCTCCTGGAGTGGAATGGGGAACAACAAGAATGTGGGGGCTTTTCCATACGGAGCCCCGGCCCGTTTTTTCACATTTGAGCCAAATCGGAAGAGCACCCATCGTGGCGCGAATGATACTTATCGTCCGTGGAACGATACTCATCGTCAACTGTTCAATGCTCGGATGGCAAAACGAGCAGACATTCTGGAGCGATTCGGAGAGCGGGTGCGAGCTCTGCGGAAGGAGCGAGGGTATTCCCAGGAAGCCTTTGCCGCGGCCTGCGGTTTGGACCGGACCTACATCGGTGGGATCGAACGCGGTGAGCGCAATCTGGCTCTCAGAAATCTCGACGTGATCGCCCAAACGCTGGGAATCACGCTCTCGAAACTGATGGAAGGGCTGTGAGGAGAAGGGATCAGGGGCGAGAGATCAAGAATACTGTCGCGAGCGAACGACAGGTCGACATTTGAGCCTTGTCTGATGTTAAGAAGCCCTGGGCTGCGATGTTTGTTCCCGACAGATCGCATTCGAGGTATCGCAGTTCTACAGTTGAAAGCAACTCTCGAAGTTCTTGCAATTCATCAGCCGCCAGTTCCAACGGCTCGTCAAAATACGGTCCCGCCATAAGGAGACTATGCGGGCTGAACTCCTCATCAAAAAACTGCAGCGCCCCCCGAATGATTGTGAGATGTCGCTTCGTCAGCAATGAGGTCTCCTTTCAAGAGATCAGAATTGAGTGAGAGGAATCTGTACAAGATATGACAAAAATCTCCTTCTTTTCATGTTGCGCATGCTGGCAACTGCCAAGCCAAAAACAAAGGCAGCCCTGAGAGAAGACAGTCGAAACCGTTTTTCACAAGGCTGCTTGTGCAGAAATTCGGTGCTCCAATATCTATGTGGAGACTCACCTTATATGCGTACCATAACCGCAGCGTCAGACCATCACGCCTGCTGTAGAATGAAAGTTTCTCGATTCGCAGGGCGAAACCAAGGAGACTGATCATGTGGCACATCGGCATTGATTTGCACCGTAAAACAGTGGTGATTGCGGCGGTTCATGACACCGGAGAAGTCCGGCCTCCCGTCCGCTGGGAGAACTGGCAGACCGAAGAAATCTATCGGACGTTTCAAGGCTTCGGGGAATTTCGTGCGGTCGTTGAAGCAACCGGAACTTATCGCTGGCTGTACAAATTGATTCGCCCCTTGGGAGTCGTGCTTCTCGCGCATCCGCAGCATCTCCGCGCGATGGTCCAACGACGCAGTAAGACAGACAAACTGGATGCGCAGCTCTTGGCCAATCTCCTGCGGATCAATCAGATTCCCCTGGCCTACATTCCACCAGACGATTACCAGATGCTCCGTGAACTCACTCGCCATCGCGCCAGGATGGCGCGCGGTCTGGCGACCGTGAAGACATCGCTCCGGGCCCTGCTGGCCAGGCACAACGTGCAACCCCTCTACAAATATCCCTTCGGACCTCGGGGGCTGCACTGGTTCTCCAAGCAGGACTTCGGGTTGATCGAGAACGGAGCCCGTGACGAGTTACTCTCGCGGTTTGATCACTTTACGGCGGAAATTGCCCGAGCTGACGGGAGAATGAAAGAACTTCAACCCGCCTATCCTCAAGCGGAAGCCCTCACAGAACTCTATGGAATCGGCCTCTATTCGGCATTGATGATCATTGCCGAACTCGGCGATGTCGAGCGGTTCCGACGGGCCAAGCAGGTGGCGGCCTATACCGGATTGACGGCGCGCGTGCATCAATCGGGAGACCATTGTTATCGCGGCCATGTTTCCAAGCAGGGATCCCCCTGGCTGCGCTGGATCCTGATTGAGGCGGCGATGAAAGTGGTCAAAAAGGATGTGGCCCTGGCAAATTTCTACCAGCGGATCCGCAAGCGTTCCAGTGCGAAGATCGCCCGTGTCGCCACGGGACGGAAGATGGCAGAAATCTGTTGGAAGCGGCTCCTGCGATGGCATCGAGAGCACAAAGAGATGAATGCCGCCTGATTGACGAAGAATGGAACAAAACACTGCGGCGCGCACGCAGAAGGCGAAGTCGACCCGTAAATTCGCGGCTGGTGAAGTCTTCGCGACTTGCACCGGGTATATGAATGGGTGGCTTTCGCCGGTGAATCACACAATGTGCGACGGCTCTGCCGGTCGGCACGGATGGGTGCCTACAACATGCGCGTTTTCCACCGGAAATGGTGGTCAGATGAGACTGCTGAGAGCTATGACATCCCCCCATTAGATATGCCTCAAAATGGGCGGAAATTTAGCTCGGCAGCATTGCCAGACAAGGATTTATCGCCTTGGGGCCAATCCCGAAGCACCAATCGGCTCAAAACAAGACAGGCGATGTTCAGATAGAAACCTTCTTCACATCGCCTGCTTCGGTCTTGGCCCCTGGTCGGCGCTCAGGTCGCGTCCCCGCGTTGCCTTATCCTCCGCCCAGGGCAAATTCGATTGTATCACAATTCCAGCGATACGAATCAGTTCCATTCATGCGAAGAAAAAACGAAATCTTTCCTGTTGACGCAGTGGTTATGGGTGGTTATGGGTGCCACTTTTTCGATCGAGTTCTAGCTCTATTAAGTGCGGAGTCCTGTCGAGAGGATCGTTAAGCTATGGTGAGATCAAGAAATTCTTCATGATTCCGATTCCGAATGATGGCTCTGCATTCGGAACTTCACTCAGGAACAGTTCACCAGTCGCCTCAAAATAACGAGGCCAGCGTTCTAAAAGTTGCTGCAGCACACGAGATCAATTAGAGTCAGGTGAAAATGATTCTGCACTTCGTAGATACAGGTGAACGCTCTAAGTGGCTCAATAGGAAAAAGGAGTCCAAAGTCAAGGGCGGCTATCGTGAGCAGTACCTGTGGCATCGTGGCGAAGTGGTTCAACGCTGTGACGCACGACAATCTTTTGCCAAAATCGCCCTTGAACTTGACGTGTCCGAACAGGCGGTCCGCCTGCCCGGGGCCGTGCCAACCTCGGTGAGTCAATAAAGGCCGATGCAACCGGAGCCACACCAAATCGCGGCAGCTACCGCCATCTTCCGGCAGACTAAATTGAAGAAGCGCCAAAAGCTCTTGAGGGAAGACAAGCTCGCCTTCCAGGAAATTGTCGTCCAAACCGGATCGAGCCAGTACACGGTTCCACGGAAACAGAAGCGTATGAGCCGGGAGTAGATGCTTTCCATTCATTAGGGGGTTGTGCTCATTTCAACTGAATACTACCGGCTGAAGCCGGTAGATTCGGGGGAATCGTGAGCTACGGACTGAAGTCCTTCACTCACGATGGCGTCACTTGGAAATTGTCGCCTCCATCCGTGGGTTCGGTTCCTTCCTGCAGGCGAATGTACTCCATGATCACCTCATCTGTGACCGTTCCACTCGACGCCACGAAGTATCCGCGTGCCCACAAATGCCGTCCCCAGTAATGCTTTTGCAGATGGCGGAACTCCATCAACAGCTTGCGGGACGTTTTCCCTTTGATCGCCTGCATGACCTTGCTGGGGGAGAGATTCGGAGGGCACGACAACAGCACATGCACATGGTCTTTCGAAACTGCCCCCTGCAGAATCTCAACCTCCAGCGTACGACAAATCTCCCGTACCAAGTCACGAAGTCGAACACCAACAGGTCCCGACAAAACACCCTTACGATATTTCGTCACCCACACAAAGTGGTACTTGATGTCAAAACGGGTATGAGCACCGCTGCGATAGTTCTCCATCACTCAAATTGTAGCCTCCCACCGTAAAACCTGAAGGTTTCGCCTGAAGGCGAGGGTTTTAGACCCATTGTGAGGACAATAATGGTCAGCCCGCAAACTTTTGTTTTTTAGCCTGGCAAGGCTGGTATGGAAATTTTCCGATCTCCGGTACTCTGCGGTCAGCCTAAACTGCCCACACATCGGTGAGTGGTAATGGATTCATTGATTTGCTAATCTCCGGCCGCGCGGGCCTGCGTCTCTTCTTCGGAATCTCTCCTTGCTTCGAGATCAGCGTGGCCCCGTGTCTGAGCGGGCCAGAACGATTGGTTGGCCTGCAATCGTTCGGTGTTGATGGGAAGAAGACGAAGATGCCCAAGAAAATCCCTC
The DNA here is from genome assembly GCA_040393865.1 of Planctomicrobium piriforme. Lineage (GTDB taxonomy): Bacteria > Planctomycetota > Planctomycetia > Planctomycetales > Planctomycetaceae > Planctomicrobium > Planctomicrobium piriforme_A. Next base: position 7,606 of record JBEBTF010000067.1, read on the forward strand.
TTTGCCCGCCTATTCCCCAAGACAGAAAGTCGAGTCACGAAACCCGTCTTTACCGTGTCCGTTTGATAACCCCTCTCTTCGGTGGCGGCGTCGAACCGGGCGACCCCGACGAGAGTTTCCCGATTCGAGGAACAGCAATCCGCGGGCAGCTGCAGTTCTGGTGGCGTGCAACACAAGGGGCCTCCTGTTCCACACGTGAAGAGCTCTTTGAGCGTCACAAAGACATCTGGGGAACAACGGATCGGGCAAGCCTGGTTCAGATTGAAGCTATTTGGCAAGGTATTCCGCCAGTTCGTATTCCCTGCGCTAAGTACACATGGGATCAAAAGAAGCGTAAGGGGCAAGGTGGCTGGAATCTCGATTGGGAGCCTCCTTTTCGTAAAACAGCACTGCCGTATGTGTTGTTTCCGTTTCAGGGAAAGGAACCCAGTGTAGACCAACATCACGCTGAGCCAGAGAAACTCCCCGCCCATTTCATTAAAGAAGGCGAATTTCTATTACGTGTTCGATTCCCGGAGGCTTTTCGACAAGATGTGGAAACCGCAATCTGGGCTTGGGTGAATTTCGGCGGACTGGGAGCCAGAACCCGACGCGGCTGCGGCAGCTTGTCTGGTCAAGAGATTGACAGTGACGGAAATCAAGTCATCAAAGAGCTGGCTCCTTCGTCTACGGCACCGGGTGACCTCAGGACTTGGTTCCAGGAGCACTACAGTAAGGACCAAAGCCTTGTTCGCGAGTGGCCGACTCTGTCGTCAACTTTCCTGTCGTCATCCAAAGCCGGGGATCCGATTGCGATGTGGGGCAAAGTTGTCGAAATTCTTCGACATTTTCGACAGGGACCGGGATTAGGTAGAAACGAAGGCAATCAAAGGAACCGTCCGGGACGTTCGCGATGGCCAGAACCGGAAACAATTCGTGCAGCTTTGCCCGCTCCCAGAAACGGATGGGGTCACGATCGACAAGAACATATTCCCTCAAACGCATTTCCTCGCGCAGAATTCGGCCTGCCGATTGTCTTCCATTTCCAAGGACAGAATGAACCGCCTGACACGGTTCTCTATCCTTCGCCTCAAAAAGATGGATCAAAGCGAGAACGTATGTCGAGCCCTTTGATTCTCAAACCGCTGGCGTTATCTAACGGAGAAACAATTCCTGTGATTCTCCGCCTCCGTACTCATCCGCTCGACAAGGTCGATTTAAGACGAGGTGTTAAGTCGATCCTCCCCTTTGGTCCCAGTCCGGTCACTTCCGGTCCAAATTTAGCCACCTATCATAACTCTCCCCTCAAGCATACAAATTCAGGTTCAGCAATAGACGCCTTTTGGGCTCTGGCTCAAACACCTGAATACGGCTTTACGGAGGTGAAGCAATGAACCACCTACTCGCTATTTCTGTTGGGCCCGTTCAGGAGTTTATTGCTGCGGCGCGACGCACGCGCGATCTCTGGTTTGGTTCTTACTTGCTTTCGGAGATCAGCAAGGCGACAGCAAAGGCCGTGCAGGACAATGGTGGGACACTGATTTTTCCGGCGTCTGTTGTGCCGGAAGAAGACTTGCTCCCCGATTCACCTTTGAACGTATCGAATATCATTCTGGCCGAGGTGAACGGCCATGATCCGCAAGAGATTTTTAAAAATGCCAAGAAAGCTGCCGAACGTCGCTGGCGGGACTTTGCCGATCCCGTCTTTCACGAGAACCAGCAGGTTATACGGAGCGACATTTGGTTAGATCAGGTTGATGACGTTATTGAGTGTTATGCAGCTTGGGTATCCGTGACAGGAAACTACCCAGTGGACCGGAAGCGCCTAATGCGTTTGTTGGCGGGTCGTAAGAACTGTCGGAATTTTAAGCCGGCAAATGGACGAGCGGGTGTCCCGAAATCCTCTCTGGATGGTTTACGAGAAAGCGTGCTAGTGCAGCCGGAACGAGGGGAGAGCCTGAATGAGTTTCGTACCCGCTGGCCCATCTCCATCCTTCGTCGCCTACGAATCAGCGACGGTGAACAACTCGATGTCATCGGCGTAGTGAAACGCGCATGGGAGCGAGCCGGAGAACGTCTTTCTTATCCGTCTGTTTCCCGCGTGGCAGCAGATTCGTGGATACGTGGTGTCGGAGCCATTTCGTTGGCGGAATTGATCTCTGAGTGCCAGACGTTGGGGAGAGACGTGCTTCGTCCCCTGAATATCAAAGAGGATGGTCATCCAAAGTTTGCACTTTTTCCCTACGAAGGAACGGCGGTCTTTCGATCTCGTTACCGTGAGCTGACGGAAGAAGCCGGTGTCGACATTCATGAACTTCAACCGCTTTCTAATGCTCTTCGCAAGCTAGTCGCCCAGTTCGGCGAACCAAGTCCTTACCTGGCAATGATCGTGGCGGATGGAGACAGCATGGGTAAAGCGTTATCGAAACTCGAATCTCCCGACAAACACCGTCAGTTTTCGCAATCGCTCGCCGGATTCGCAGCGGGGGCAAAGAAAGTTGTACAGGATCATTACGGCATTCTAGTGTACGCCGGCGGTGACGATGTTTTGGGATTCGTTCCCGTCGACAAAGCACTCTCATGTGCCCGGAAATTGCATGATGACTTCGGAACCACCATGGAGAAATGGGCCGCGAAAACGGGAACCGAATTGACACTGTCTGTCGGGGTCGCCATTGCCCACTTCATGGAACCTCTGGAAGACCTTTTGAATTATGGAAGAGCAGCTGAAAAGCATGCAAAAGATCCCAAGCAGGGGGACAAAGGACAGTCGCCGCGTAATGGTCTGGCTGTTCATCTTTTGAAGCGGGGTGGAGGCCCGATCGCAGTTCGGACCAATTGGAAGAACCAAGGACTCGATCATCATCTCGCACAACTTGCAGAGTGGATCAACTCCAAATCGATCTCCGGTCGCGTCGCTTATGACCTGCGACAAATTGCTGAACTTTATAACAAGTGGCCGGAAAACCTTGTTGGTAGCGCAATTCGAAGTGACACCTTGTCAATCCTGAAGGGAAAACAGCCAAGTGGAGACGATTCCCGAATGGAGGACGTCAAACAGTTTGTACGGGAATCCGTCGTGGATTCGACATCCCTTAGACGTCTCAGCGAGGAGTTGTTGATTGCCCGGCAAATGTCAGTGGCGCTGCGACAGTCCAGTGGCACAGGACGAGAGGAGGCGGTTTCGCGATGAAAACAACGACCTTGGATTTAACTGCTCGCGATCCTGTGATTTGCCGCGATGGACGCCCCTTTGGTGCTGGACAGGGAAATCGAATGCGGTCCGTCGATTGGCCACTCCCTTCAGTCATTGCTGGCTCGCTGCGAACCGCCCTCGGGAAGACGGCTGGCAAGGATTTCTCTCAGGAGACGGCCCTTCAACTTCAACAGATTTCGGTGAGCGGCGTTTTCCCAGTCAGAAACGAGCAATTGTACTTACCGGCGCCACAGGACTGCGTGGTTCACCCAATTCGTGGCCCTCTGCCAGCCATCCCAATGGAGACTCAGGGTGGGGGGTGTGATTTGCCGCATCCAAAACTGCGGCCGGTGATGTTCGACCAGCAGCCAAATGAGGATGACTTCAAACCGAAGGCACCGCCTGCATGGTGGCCATTCGCAGATTATGTGAAATGGTTAACGAGCAGTTCGGTGCAATTGAGTAAGGATTTCCTGCTTGCGCCTGAACAGGACGACCGGACTCATGTCAAGATGGACACGGATGCTGGTATTGGAGCGGATGGAGAGCTTTTCACCACAACAGGTTTGCCGCTTGATTATTTAGAACAAAATCTCGGTCCCAGTTCGAATGAGACGAAAGAGCGCTCGTTCGCTGATCGCTATAAAGAGATCAAACTTGCGACGCGAGTTGAAGCAGAAGGGTGGTGCGCAGATCGGGTCCGTGATCTCGATGGTCACTTTCCCACAGGGGGGGAACGACGTCTGATTCACTGGAAAGCGAATCCCGACGTGAAGATCTGGAAAAGTCCAGACCGAATCCGATTCGCGCTACAGGAAACAAATCAAGTTCGCATGGTCCTCGCAACGCCCACCATCTTTCGAGACGGATGGAAGCCGGGGTGGCTGAATGACGAACTCATCGGATCACCTCCGGGATGTGGCGTACAACTCAAACTGGTTGGTGCGACGATTCAACGATGGCGGGCCATTTCCGGATGGTCTCTGGCGCGAATCAATGATCAAGGACAACTCGACCACTCGAATGGTCATGCAGGCCCAAAACCTATTCGCCGAATGGTCCCTGCGGGGGGCGTGTACTTTTTCGAGGTTGTTTCCGGAAACTCTGAAAATCTAGCGGATTGCTGGCTGCGATCCGTCTGCGATGAGGAACAGGATCAGCGAGACGGTTTCGGATTGGCCACCTGGGGAATCTGGTAACGGTTAAGGAAAAGCGAAAGATGTCAAACACTCGTATCTATTGGCTGCACACATTGTCCCCGACGCACGTTGGCGCTGGCCGCGGGGTGGGTTACATCGACTTGCCTATTCACCGGGATAAGGTGACAAACTGGCCGGTAATCCCCGGTTCTGCGTTCAAGGGAGTGTGGGCAGACACTTTCAAGGCCACCGAAGAAAATCGCAATTCCAATCATGATCTGGGGCTCGCATTTGGACGTGCCTCAGACGATGGCTCGAATTCAGGAGCATTGATCACGACCGATTCCCGATTGGTCTGTTTGCCGGTGCGGAGCTTCCACGGCACATTTGCGTGGTGTACCTCGCCACTTGCGTTACAGATGTTGCATCGTGATTTGACCCTGGCGGGAATGGAGCACCTTCCGAAACCTCCGGGGACTTTGTCTGACGGAGTGATCCATCATCCCGCAAAGACAGCCCTGGAAGCCGAAGGACGCATTTTCCTTGAAGATTTGAACTTTACGGGAAAAGAGTGCCCGACGGCCGCAGCATGGGCAGACAAACTTGCAAACTGGATCTTCCCAAGCGGCGATCAGGAATCCTGGCGGAGTCGATTCATTGAACGGTTCGCGGTACTGCCAAACACCGTTTTTGACTTCCTCACGGAAACTGGTACTGAAGTCGCCACGCGGGTGAAAATTAAAGACGACACCAAGACTGTCGTTCAAGGTCAACTATGGAATGAAGAATCACTTCCAGCCGAAACCATTTTGTATGGACTGGTGATATGCGACCGGGTTTTCCAACCAAAAGCGAAGAAAGGTGAACAACAAGAGCATGAGATGACCGTAAGGAACCGGCTCTTGAAAGAGTTCGCTACTAAACCGATGACGTTGCAAATCGGAGGGAAAGCGACCGTGGGACGAGGTCGTGTTCGATGCTCTTTTACGCCGATCGGAGGCGAGGCATGATTCATCAAACCAACAGCCAGAAAATGTCACAGGCGGCCTACGAACGGATTCAGGCTCGACACCCCAATCAGGAGTTTTTCAACTTTGCTCGTGAATTCCCGTCGCTCATTCATTCCTGCGGGCTTGCACAGGCGGTGGCGTTTGCGAAAGCAAAGAAATGTGAAACATACTTATCCGATTTGACGGAAGTCTTGAAAGCTGCCGGTCATCCTCAACTTACCGACCTGGTTAAGACTGTCAGTCAAAGTGAAATGGACGTGACAACATATATCAGACTCAGTCGCCATGCACTTCAGGCAGCCGGCTGGATCAAGCGGTATGTGGAAGCCGCTCAGGGGGAGTCAAAGTGAGAAAAGAGATTGTGGATCTTGCACCGAAGCGAGCGGAAGCCCATCACCCGGGGCTGTTGCTTCAGCGATATCTGGCAAAGCCAGTGACAGGTGACGACGGCGACCCTAATGAACGTCGCGAGATCCTGAATGCCGCCTTACAAGCAGGCAAGAGCGAGAAACTCTGCACACTCTACTCAGACGCCTATCACCGCTGGGATTCATCTTTTCCAAGCGACACGCTCCACCAAAGTGAAACGCTCAAAACAACCGGGCGACTCATTGTCGGTCTCGGTTCTGAGAATGTGCTGGAAACCGGCCTGAGTCTGCATCACACCTACGGCACGCCGATCATCCCCGGCTCGGCCTTGAAGGGGCTCACCGCCCACTATTGTGATCAGATCTGGGGACAGCGAGGGCAGGAGACGGCAGCCGCGGACAATTTCCCCTATCGCAGCGACGGCAGCTTTCACAATTTCGTCTTCGGCACAACTGGAGAGGGCGGATCGATTACTTTTCACGACGCCTGGATCACTCCAGATTCGCTGAGGAAAGGAGCACTCAAGCTTGATGTGATGACGCCACATCATTCAGAGTGGCAACTCAATAAAGCACCTCCTACTGATTTCGACAACCCGAAACCAGTTTCATTCCTCTCGGTGTCAGGTGAGTATCTCATTCGTCTTTCTTGGAATGGACCTGTTGAAACAGATGATGAAGCCTCTGCTGCGTCATGGGTATCACAAACAATGGCCATTCTGAAAGAGGCGTTGGCAGAATGGGGAGTCGGCGGCAAGACCAGCAGCGGGTATGGACGACTGTCTGATCCCACTCAGAAAACTCCCATTGAAACTGGAAACGCGGGAAAAATCGTAACAGCAGGGCCAGTCGGCCCCGTTTACAAGCCGCGCGAGCAAGTCCAAGTAACTCAACGGACAATTGAAGGCAAGATCCGTTATGAAGCGGATGACGGCTTTCTTGGCAGCCTGATCCAAGGAACTCCTCCCTCCCTGACGGATGGGGAGTCGACAATGCTCTGGATTCAGCGCGTCGACGAGAGGAACAAAAAGGTTCCCTATGTTTTTCAGGTTAATGAACCACAACCGCCGAAATCGCCGTCGTCGGGAAAGAAGTTTCACGGAGGAAGAGGAAAGTAATGAAGGTTCTATTGTGTTTGCTCTCCGAACAACATGTACCCAACCTGCTTTCCGTGCATCACTACAAGCCGGATCGGCTGGTCTTGGTCGAAACTGTTGCAATGCAAAAGCGACGGGCAGCCGATAATTTTCAGACGGCACTCCTCGTTGGAGGACTTGATTATAGGCAGAGATGCGACGTCGAGTTGTTAGAAGCCGAAGACAACCTAGACGCAATTCGTGCTGTGTTGAGACGTTCATTCGGTAGATATCCCTCGGCGGAATGGATTGCAAACGTCACAGGCGGCACAAAACCAATGAGCATTGCCGCATTCGAGTTTTTCAAGGCAACTGCGGGACACATCATATATACAAATTTCTCTCGTCCAAATGTCCTGATGTCATTAGATTCGGCAAAAGAAGAGGAGTGTCCTTACAAACTTTCCATCAAGGAATTCCTGTCGGGTTATGGATTTGAGTTCCGAAAGACTGACGACAAGATCAGTCAGTCCGAAAAACGAGCTCGCTCTTGGGCAGAATGTTCTCGAATCATTGCTGCTCAGTCATCTTCTCAGGATCTACTACATCTGAGTGACGACGAACGAAAAACTGCTCGACAGAAAGGGTGGAATGTTCAACCAGGACAACTTAACACGCAGTCTTTAGAGGTTGCTGCTGCCATCCATTCAGCTTTTGGTTTTCAAGGAAACGGAGATACAGACTCACTTCATGGGCAGGTCGACAAATACTCTGTTGAGTTCCTCACAGGTGGCTGGCTTGAAGTCTTTTTCTGGGATCTGCTATCACGACATGCAGAGGCTTTGGCAATATGGGACATTAGACTGGGACTCGACATTGGTCGCCCAGGAGACCGCACCGGGAATGAATTTGATGTTGCATTCATGCACGAATTCGGGCTGGCAATACTTGAATGCAAGTCTGGATCTCAGGAACACGATTCTGGCGGTGAAATTCTTTACAAGGTGGAAGCCGTTACGCGGCAATTTCGTGCATTGCGTGTGCGATCATACTTGGCCACAACCGGGACAAATATTTTTGACAAGCATCAGAATGTGAAAGACTCAATAAAAAATCGGTCATCCATCTACAATTGCCGCATACTAACTGCGGATCAAATTCGCCTGTTGGCAAATCCTGATATTTCAGTCCAGGCGATTCGTGGCGTGCTATTCAACTCAGTGGATTCGAGATGAGCGAACCTGTCTATTATTCTATCGGTGTCGATCAACCAATCACACCGGCGGAACCGCTCCCGCCTCTGCCTGAAATTCCACGTAGCTCACTGGTTGTCATCGAAGGTCGGGCACCCATCTGGCGGTATGGCATGGCTTTTCACCGATTACATGGCTCTCCTGCGGGGGCAATTGCAGTTTTTGATCCACGGCTTGGAGCGATCGTCGTGGCCTCCCATCACCCCAACTGGTCTGAAGGACAAATTCTTGACATTCCGACTCCGCCAGCACAGTGATTGCTGATTCGCCGTTCGTGCGACTGATCTTCTTTGGATCAGTTAGATTAATAGGCAGTTCTCTCTAATGATCAACAGAGGGGAGCTATTCTCGATGCAAAGATCCCTTCACCACTCTAATACCTATTTGCGTCTGCGTGTTCGGAATACTGCTGACGAATAGTTCTCCAACAGACTCGATGAGACTGCTTCAAATGGGGCCATGCTTATTCAGTATGGAAGACCCAACTGGCTGGTGAATATGTCCCACCAAGGGAATCAGCTTCAATGGGGCCATGCTTATTCAGCATGGAAGACGATGCGGAAGGCAATAATCCAACCGGCGACCGAAAAATGCTTCAATGGGGCCATGCTTATTCAGCATGGAAGACACTTTCTGGCGCCGTGCATGTCCTGCATCAGAGCCAGCTTCAATGGGGCCATGCTTATTCAGCATGGAAGACTGCGGTTCGGTTGTTTGGTGCATGATTTTGGGAAAGGATGCTTCAATGGGGCCATGCTTATTCAGCATGGAAGACATGAGGCCGGAGGGTGGCTGGAAGCCCAGACGGCACTGCTTCAATGGGGCCATGCTTATTCAGCATGGAAGACGAGATATAAACCACCTCTTCCGGGGTGTAACCATCGCTTCAATGGGGCCATGCTTATTCAGCATGGAAGACGCACGGGATGTCTGTGTGAGTCTCGCCAGGCAAATCGCTTCAATGGGGCCATGCTTATTCAGCATGGAAGACGCTGCTCAATCGGTTGACAATTCCGGTGGGTACCCACAGCTTCAATGGGGCCATGCTTATTCAGCATGGAAGACTGGATTAGAGGAGGGAGAAGAGTACACCGATCCCGAGCTTCAATGGGGCCATGCTTATTCAGCATGGAAGACGTGAGCTAGATTTGCCGAACGGGACAACGACACTGATGCTTCAATGGGGCCATGCTTATTCAGCATGGAAGACACCTTTAATCAGGGGACTGAATGACGATTATCAGGACTGCTTCAATGGGGCCATGCTTATTCAGCATGGAAGACGGACCCTTTTCGACTGGGGACTCGGTAGACCAGCCACCCGCTTCAATGGGGCCATGCTTATTCAGCATGGAAGACCTCGACTGATCGCTTGCTCGACTGCACGTTCCGGGCTTCAATGGGGCCATGCTTATTCAGCATGGAAGACCTCTTGTCTCTCAGTCCAAGCGATATCGACCCGCCGCTTCAATGGGGCCATGCTTATTCAGCATGGAAGACTTCCGACGTGGACGAATTGCAGAATGCCCTCGATGCAGCTTCAATGGGGCCATGCTTATTCAGCATGGAAGACCGCCTGGTCAAGAACGTCGCACTTCTCGGCCCCAATTCCGCGCTTCAATGGGGCCATGCTTATTCAGCATGGAAGACACTTGCGGGCAAAAATGGTCGAGTGCCGATCGTCTCGCTTCAATGGGGCCATGCTTATTCAGCATGGAAGACCCAAAAGGTATTGTTGGGAAAATTGATTATAAATATGCTTCAATGGGGCCATGCTTATTCAGCATGGAAGACATATTGCCGGGAACCAATGGTGTGGCATACTACTATGCTTCAATGGGGCCATGCTTATTCAGCATGGAAGACCTGACGCAGTTTTTTGACGAGCGACGACCGGATCAACGCTTCAATGGGGCCATGCTTATTCAGCATGGAAGACGGTCAGGTGAAATCGGCATTGGCAGGAACCCCTCCTGCTTCAATGGGGCCATGCTTATTCAGCATGGAAGACAAGTTAGTCAATCTCCGCCTTCCCCTGCTCCCTACCGCTTCAATGGGGCCATGCTTATTCAGCATGGAAGACCGCAACTCCGGGTCCTTCATCCAGTCGCCTGGATAGCTTCAATGGGGCCATGCTTATTCAGCATGGAAGACAACAATTACCATTTCCGAAACAACTTCTCAAAATGGCTTCAATGGGGCCATGCTTATTCAGCATGGAAGACATTGGGGGACCGAAAGAAGAGTTTGTTTTAGTACCTAAGCTTCAATGGGGCCATGCTTATTCAGCATGGAAGACAGTAACGGCAGAGTCGACCTGATCTAATTTACATTCGCTTCAATGGGGCCATGCTTATTCAGCATGGAAGACCGAATGTCAACGGGAGATTACCAATATCAGAAAACAGCTTCAATGGGGCCATGCTTATTCAGCATGGAAGACTCTGCCGCAAGCGGTACAATATCGAGTAGTAAAATTGCTTCAATGGGGCCATGCTTATTCAGCATGGAAGACCAGCACTGATGCCGGCTAATGGCCTGCCCATGGTAAGCTTCAATGGGGCCATGCTTATTCAGCATGGAAGACGTCCAGTCACTGGGGGCGAGTCCACTCCTGTTACTGGGCTTCAATGGGGCCATGCTTATTCAGCATGGAAGACTATATATATTATTGGCGGGGATTGTTAACCTAATATGCTTCAATGGGGCCATGCTTATTCAGCATGGAAGACCTCGGTGCTTACTCGATCCTGCTGCATTCGCAACACATCGCTTCAATGGGGCCATGCTTATTCAGCATGGAAGACCTGCTGGGAGAACGCTTTAAGGATCGAGAAACAAGCCAGCTTCAATGGGGCCATGCTTATTCAGCATGGAAGACCGCCCGCGTCGTGAATCCT
>JBEBTF010000068.1:0-18486 GCA_040393865.1 Planctomicrobium piriforme
GAGCGAATACAATAGAGACCGACGAGAAATCGGCCCGTTGCCTTGGCATGGTGAAAAATCTGTTCGCAATTTGCGACAAGGCAAGCAGTTACCCACCACGTAGAGTCCGTGAGATACTCGACTCGGCCGCACAGTTTTTGTTTTTGAACTTCAGTCTTGGCGATTCGTTATGCAATGCGTTGAACAGATTTCTGGTTCCGGGGTTTCAGTCTTTTTGGATGACATCGACACCGACCGTATTATTCCAGCGCGTTTTCTGCGATGCGTCACATTCGACGGAATCGGTGAGCATGCATTCGAAGACGATCGCGAGCAGGATCCGTCACACCCATTCAACGATCCACGTTACCGCAATGCAAAAATCCTGATTTCTGGTCGAAACTTTGGTTGCGGATCCAGCCGCGAGCACGCTCCACAGTCGCTGATGCGCTGGGGACTGCAGGCTGTCATTGCAGAGTCTTTTGCAGAGATCTTCTTTGGAAACTGCATCTCATTGGGTGTGGCTCCAATCACCGCCAGCCACGAAGACCTGGCCAAGTTGGACGCTGCGATTTCTGCAGACCCAAATCTGCAACTTCACATCGACATGAAGACCCTGAAAATCACCTTCGGTAACGAATCAGTGCAGGGGACCATGCCTAAGAGCGCCCACGAAGCTCTCGTAACCGGACAATGGGACTTTCTGGGACAATTGCTCGCAAACCAGCCTGCAATTCAATCCAAAATGAATGACCTGCCGTATCTGAACAAGTACACGAATGTCTAATACCATGCTGGCCTCTCATCTGGGCCACACCACGGTGTTCTTGATTTGAGAAAAGACGGAATACCGCGTACCAGATACGCCACCTGATTGAACCCAATAAAAAACCTCGCTTCCAGGCATCTGGAGCGAGGTTTTTCGCTTTGATTATCTACACCGCACACAAAACATTACCAGGTTCGGCCTTTTTTCCCTTCTGGATAGGCTCCACCATCACAGCGAATATCGAATTCGCCGTCACAATAATCAGGCAGATCATTGAAATGGCTCCCAGTCATTGAAGCCTTGTGACCGGTAAACCCTGTGAAGCAATAGCTCTGATTGATTGACCCGAATGCAGAACCCACATCTTCAAGTTCTTCATTAACCCCATTCGCGACTTCAGCGAGACCAACAATCATCCCTAAAACAACAACTGTCGAAACGAGAACCAACTCGGCGGAAACAATGAACCCCGCTTCGTCATTCAACAACTGATGAAACACAACCATTGCACACCTTCACATGAGAGAGTTTGAAAGAGTTGACGGTGCGGACCAGTTATTGAGAGAGATCAGTCCTGTCACGCCGTCGTAACGCTCTGTAAAGCAGTGCTAATGCCAGAATGAACAAGAAAATTTCGCGACCACCAGACCAATCGACACAACAAATTATGCAAAGAGCACTTGTGTCGACATCACTTCACAAAAACACGCATTTTCGCCAGCGTTGAAAAGAGGAAACAGCGTTGACAAAAAGAAACAGCAGCAACCGAAGAACCGCCAGACAGCGCCGCATCACACTGCCATGAAACAGCTTACAATTACGATGCCATCACACATCGCAACGATGCCCGATCACCACAAACAAACGCCAACTCGGGCGAGAAAAGCGGCATCAAAATCTGGCACGATCGAGAAACGATTTACAGTCAGACGACTTTGAAAGAACGGGCAGTGAGGCGGTCAATTCCGCGAACGCAGTAGCTCAACAAACCGGAAGAATGACGAATCTCGTCGAAAGAATTACGAAAATCTTTAAGTGGCTAAGCGAAAAACAATGCAGCCTGCAATCAGAACCGACACAGTCGCGTCCCAAACGACACCACACAAAACCGCATAAATTCCGCAGCATCCCTGAGAGTCACCCCATCCAACCCCGGGGCGCATGAGCCGAAATCAAAACGTTTTCCGAGAACTCTGGATCATGGTGCGTTTGTACTTGCAACGCGCCTTGCCGCCGCTATACTTCGCGACTTACACCGCTTCTTAGCTAGTGTAGCTCAACGGCAGAGCACCGGTTTTGTAAACCGGCGGTTGTGGGTTCAAATCCCTCCACTAGCTCTCAAATGAGTAAAGAATGTGTAAGTTACCAGCGACCCCGCAAAGGGCCACTGGTAACAACGTCGGGACAAGACGGGGGTGTGCCCGAGCGGCCAATGGGGCCAGACTGTAAATCTGGTGGCTCTGCCTTCGAAGGTTCGAATCCTTCCGCCCCCATTTTTTCGACGCCATTTGCGGCCTAACCGGCCGCATTTGACTTAAAAGAGACAACAAGTTTGCAAAAACTTTCAAATCTCTATAAAAAGACGAAAGTTTCAAACTGACCACTTATGGCGATTTGAAACTGACTTGCGAAGCAGACAGCGTCAAATCGACAACTCAGTCTGCTGCCAAGTAAAGACACGCGGGTGTAGCTCAATGGTAGAGCTCCAGCCTTCCAAGCTGGTGGTGAGGGTTCGATTCCCTTCACCCGCTTTCACTTGGCCCGGCCAAATCGTTCACGCAAATTGAACGAGCGGTAGCCAAAAAACTGCTGCTGTAGCTCAGCCGGTAGAGTGCGTCCTTGGTAAGGACGAGGTCGTGGGTTCAAATCCCACCAGCAGCTTACCGGTCCGTCCGGTTTTGTCAGAGAGCATCTACGGGTGTACCGTAAGGCTTTTAAATTGGTGCGGAGCAACTCAACCGCATGAATACTCGACGAAGGTTATTGGGAGTTTTGGAGCGCTAGTCATGGCGAAGGAAACATTTCAGAGGACAAAACCGCACGTCAACGTGGGAACCATCGGGCACATCGACCATGGTAAAACCACACTGACCGCATCAATCCTTGCCGTGCAGGCAACCAAAGGACTTGCTACCCCAGTTGCCTACTCGGAAGTGGCAAAAGGGGGAACGGTTCGCGACGAAACCAAGACCGTCACCATTGCCGTTTCGCACGTCGAGTACGAGTCAAACACTCGCCACTACGCTCACATCGACTGTCCGGGACACGCGGATTACATTAAGAACATGATCACCGGTGCCGCCCAGATGGACGGTGCGATTCTGGTCTGTTCCGCTTCCGACGGTCCAATGCCACAGACTCGCGAACACATTCTTCTGGCTCGCCAGGTGAACGTTCCAGCTCTGGTTGTGTTCTTGAACAAGTGCGACCTCGTCGAAGACGAAGAACTTCTCGAACTCGTTGAGATGGAAGTCCGCGACCTCCTCAATAAGTACGACTTCCCAGGCGATGACGTCACAATCATCCGCGGCTCAGCCAAGCCAGCTCTGGACAATCCAGCTGACCCAGAAAAGAACGCTTGCATTGGCAAGCTCATGGACGCTCTGGACTCAGACATTCCAGAACCAGCTCGCGAAGTCGACAAGCCATTCCTGATGGCAATCGAAGACGTGTTCTCGATCGAAGGTCGTGGAACAGTGGTCACCGGTCGTATCGAACGCGGTAAGATCAAGGTCGGTGAGAAAGTTCAGATCATCGGTCTGAAAGACACCCAGGAAACAACCTGTACCGGTGTCGAAATGTTCCGCAAGCTGATGGAGCAGGGTGAAGCTGGCGACAACGTCGGTATCCTCCTCCGCGGTACCAAGAAAGAAGACGTCGAACGTGGACAGGTGCTGGCTGCTCCAAACAGCATTAAGCCACACACCAAGTTCGAAGCTGAAGTTTACGTCCTGAGCAAAGACGAAGGTGGTCGTAAGACTCCATTCTTCAGCGGCTACCGCCCACAGTTCTACTTCCGTACCACAGACGTAACAGGTGCTGTGAAGTTGCTCGGCGACGCAGAAATGTGTATGCCAGGCGATAACGTTAAGCTCGAAATCGAGATGATTAAGCCTGTCGCTCTGACAGACGGAAGCCGCTTCGCTATTCGCGAAGGGGGCCGTACAGTCGGGTCAGGGATCGTCACCAAGATTCTGCAATAATTGAGAGTCGATAGATTGCCCACAGCCCAAAACTGTGGGCAATCTGTCACAATTTACGACAACGATTACAGCAATCCGGCATGTCGTAATAAAAGCGGCACCGGATTACTGACGTTTTACGAGGTGGAATAATGGCCCGCGAATACGTTTGGCTGGAATGCACTGAGTCAGGCGCCAGAAATTACCGCGCAATCAAAGAACTGCGTGGAACAGAGCGACTCGAACTCATGAAGTATTGCCCAAAGCTCCGCAAGCACACGCTGCACAAAGAGTCACGTAAGAAATAGTGCGAATGGAAACACCTGTCCTCATGTTAACTTGTGGACAGTTTTACCATTTGAAGTCTGTCTCTACGGGTGTAGCTCAATCGGCAGAGCAGCGGATTCCAAATCCGCAGGTTGGGGGTTCAAGTCCCTCCGCCCGTGTTATTACATTTCCCATGTAATGAACCAGCAAAGCAGTCGGACGGAACACCAGCTGCAATTCCCAAATTAAGGACAAGTCCAGGATGGCTAAGGCGAAAGCGGAAACATCCTTCTTGGCCACCCTGTTTCAGGCCAAGATCTTCAAGGGAAGCCAGGGACGGATCGTTCGTCAAATTACCTTTTTGGCGATCGCAGGCATTTTTGTAATCACAGCTTGGCGACTCAATGCCACACTTCTTGCGGATTCCGCAAGCTGGGCCCGAGTTGGTATTCCGGCAGCCATTGCGATTGTCGGAATCTGGCTGTCTTACGGATTGGTGAACTGGCCCCCATTTGCAAACTTTCTCATCTCTGTTGAAGCTGAGATGGACAAAGTTTCTTGGGCAACCTGGGATTACCTGAAACGGGCAACCGCAGTTGTCCTCGTCACAATGACAGGCTTCGGTGCTTACCTGTTTGTCTGTGACATCTTTTGGCAGCAGCTTTTCACAATGATTGGCTTTCTGCAAAAATAGTAAAAATAATTCCAATTCCTGACGTTCGTGTAGAACACAAGGAAATTCCGACCTTTTGTCTATTGGATCGCTTGAAAAAAGCCGAGTGATCCACAAAAATGCTTGGCTCGCGCATGGACGATGAACGTAACAGCTCTGCCAAGAAATCTGGGTCTTCGAAAGCTTCGAAGGTTCCAACTCTTGACATGATCGCACTGAATGGCGAAGAAAACGCCAACATGCGGTGGTACGTGCTGAAGGTCCAGAGCAATCGTGAACGTTCCATTCGCGAATCTCTTCTCCGTCGAATCAAGATGGAAGGTGCAGAAGAGAGCTTTGGTCAGATCTACATCCCAACCGAAAAGGTTGTAGAGACCAAAGGCGGTGGTCGTCGTGTTCGGGAGCATAAAACACTTCCCGGTTACATGATGATCCAAATGGAACTGAACGACGAAACTTGGCACTTGGTTCGTTCAACTGGTGGTGTAGGGGATTTTACCGGAGCAGCTGGGAAACCAATTGCAATGGAAATCCCTGAAGTACGTCGCTGGCTTGGGATCGAAGAAGTTGCAGTTAAAGGTGAAGTCGAGAAGCCTGTCAAGGCTGCAGTGAAATTCGACGTGGAAGTTGGTGATCACGTCAAAGTGAAGGAAGGTCCTTTCGAAAGCTTCGAGGGATCGATTGAATCGATGGATGATATGACCGGTAAGGTCAAGATCATCATCGAGATTTTTGGACGACCGACCGAGGTTGAACTCGAACACTGGCAAGTCGAGAAGGTGTAATTCATCACGCCTCACCGATCATGCCACAGTTCATTTGTGATTTAGAAAATCGCGAAAACATGCAGTGAATCTCCTGCGAGATAACTACTGCAGACCGCCTCAAAAGATAAACCAGGTGTGATCACCGTCGTGGTAAACGAGAACGGGTAATGGCTAAGAAGAAACAAGTTACTGCTCAGATCAAGGTACAAATCACCGGCGGACAGGCGACACCTGCTCCACCAGTTGGTACCGCGCTCGGTCCTCACGGCGTGAATATTGGTCAGTTCGTTCAGCAGTTCAACGAGCGAACACGTGATATGACCGGAACAGTGATTCCAGTCATCATCACAGTTTACAATGATCGTTCGTTCGAATTCATCTTGAAGAGCCCTCCAGCAGCAGTCCTGCTGAAACAGGCGGCTCAAGTTGCTCGAGGCGCAGCGAATCCACGTACCGAGAAGATCGGCACAGTGACACAGGCTCAGCTTCGAGAAATTGCCCAGAAGAAACTCGAGGACATGAATACCTCGAATATCGAACAGGCAGCAAAAGTGATCGCCGGTACTGCACGCAGCATGGGCATCTCTATTGTTGACTAGTCAATCTGCGGCCTGACAAAGTCATTCAGGCATTTCGCAGAGGTTTTCGAACTGATTCAGTCCGCAGACAGCGATTTAAAAATTGCTGAAGGACAGGAAAGCAAAATGAAAGTATCAAAGCGGCAGGCCGCGCTTCGTGCAGCGACCGAAAAATTGAGTCCACTGCCCGTTTCTGAGGCAGTCACGACTCTTAAGGGACTTGAAAGCAAGCTCCCAAAGGGAATCAAGCCGAGCAAGTTTGATCAGTCCGTCACTTTGGCTGTCCGCTTAGGCGTCGACCCAAAGCATGCAGATCAAATCGTTCGTGGAAGTTTGGTTTTGCCGCACGGTATCGGTAAGACTCAACGAGTTCTGGTGTTTTGCAAAGACCAGAATGTTGCCAAGGCAACCGAGGCAGGTGCCGATTTCGCTGGCGGCAAAGAGCTGGCCGACAAGATTAAAGACGGCTGGATGGACTTTGATGTTGCGATCGCAACCCCGGACATGATGGGTGTTGTAGGTCCACTCGGTAAAGTCCTTGGTCCACGTGGCTTGATGCCATCTCCAAAGGCCGGAACAGTTACCCAGGACGTGACGACTGCTGTTAAAGAATACAAAGCAGGTAAAGTCGAATTCCGAGTTGACGATGGCGGAAACGTTCATTGTGTCGTCGGAAAGATGTCCTTCAGCGAGCAAAGCCTGACTGAGAATATCCAAGCTCTGCTGCAATTGATCGTTCAATTGAAGCCACAGGCTGCAAAAGGGCAATACATTCGGTCCGTTACCGTTACCGCAACACAAATGCCTGGCATTCCTGTTGCAGCTGTGTAGCGAGTCATTCATCTGAATCACGACCGAAGACCGCCTAAGCAGGTCTTTTCAGACTGTGGAAACAAGACATGAGTAAACCCGTAAAAGAAATGATCGTTCGCGAGATCCGTACGGAACTCGGCGCTCGGCGCGATCTTGTCGTGTTGGATGTCTCCAAGCTCGACGCAATCGCTCAAAATAATCTTCGGGAAGAACTTCGCAAGAAGGGCGTATCGCTCCTTGGCGTGAAGAACACACTTGCCCGATTGGCACTGAAAGATGCCGGACTCGATGTTTCCGGTGTTTCTTTCAGCGGCCCTACAACCTTGGCTTGGGGCAACGAGGACGTTGTTGGTCTTTCTCGTGAAATCACAGAATGGACCAAAAAACTCGATAAGCTCGCCATCAAGGGTGGTGTCGTTGACGGTCAGGGAGTTGACTCCCAAGGCATCGAAGACATCTCCAAGGGTCCCAGCCGACTCGAACTCATTGGTCAGATCGCAGGGTTGTTGCTCAGCCCTGGAGCGAAGTTGGCAGGCGCCTTGTTGGGGCCCGGAGGAACCATCTCCGGACAACTCAAAGCGATGTCGGAAAAAGAAGACGGAAAAGAGGACGGAGACGCTGCGTAGCGTCCCGGTTCGGCCGAGTGAAGCGGCCGATTCATTCACTCAACCGAGCCGGACGGTACTCGCCGGCGTTCAACTCACGGAGATATGGAAATGTCTGAAGTCGCTGAAGCACCAGCCAAATCATTCGATGCAGCTACAACCGAACTCGGCGACAAGCTCGTCGGCTTGACCCTGCTGCAGGCTAAAGCTCTCGCTGATTACCTGAAAGAAGTTCACGGCATCGAGCCAGCAGGCGGCGGTGCTGTTGTTATGGCTGCTCCAGCAGCTGGTGGTGCTGCTGCCGCTGTTGAAGAGAAGACCGAGTTCGACGTCGTTCTGACCAAAGTCGGCGACAACAAGATCAACGTGATTAAAGCTGTTCGCAGCATCACTGGTCTCGGCCTGAAAGAAGCTAAAGACCTCGTCGAAGGTGCTCCAAAGGCCCTGAAGCAAGGGATTTCAAAAGAAGACGCAGAAAAGATCAAGCAGGAAATCGAAGCTGCTGGTGGTTCTGCAGAACTGAAGTAATTCAGCGTTCACCGAAGGGACGAAGCCGAGAGAAGCATTTCGGTTTCGTCCCTTTTTTTGTTGAATCCCTCAGATCGACTAACTCGGATTTGACAAAATGATTTCCTTAAAAAACGACTAAATTCGGTCGAGAGGCTCAATTTGAGCATTGCTTGTGCCGATCAGTTGCATTTTTTCTGGGGAATGCTAACGTACACAACTGTCAGCCTATCAATATCGGTAGGTTGTGGCGCAATCCGCGCCGAATGCAGGTCGTTTTCGCTTCTGTGTTCAATCTTCATTGACCACAAAGCACCAGTCCAACAGGTGATCTTAGAACGATGTTATTCGGAAGGATTCCGATTTCTCGATTTTTGAGTCATTCCTGGAATAATGGTGGACAGTGGTACGTGAGAATTGCACGGTCGACATTGAGCTGTTCTGATTTTTTCACGACACGTTCAAAGTCACATGCAGCAGACGCACCTGTGGTCGCGGGTGGGTCTCCGAACTTCGGGGACATCTTTATTATGTGCTGTGAGGGATATTCTTACCGTGAGCCTAGCACCACGAGTCGCTGTTCCGGTCTCACGCATGCCCCCAACTCAACGAGGGCATTGCCACTCTCCAACACCGGCGGGAACGAGACGTTTAAACAGTCTTGTCGATCGCATTTCCAATTGAGTCGGATTCTCTATCCGATGTTTTTCCCGATAAGTTCGTAATACGTCGGGGCGGTTCATTCCGTGTTTTTGTTCTATTTAGAGTCGTTTTTTTCCCACGCGAAAAAGAACCTCGTATGCCAATTCCGCATCAACGTATTGTTCCCGTCAATTCTATTCGGCATTTCGGCAAGATCGAAGCACGACATGAGCTTTCAGATTTAACCAAGATTCAAACAGAATCCTATTATCGCTTTCTGCAGCTCGATAAGAAGCCTGAAGAACGCCGTAACGAGGGATTGGAAGAGATCCTTCGCGAAGTCTTTCCTATCGAAAGCTATGACGGCCAGTACAAGTTGGACTACGTCAAGTATGAGTTGGGGAAACCACGTTATTCTCCAACGGAATGTCGCCAGCTGCGTATGACTTATGGGCGGCCTTTTCGCGTCACCTTGAAGCTCATGAAAGAGCAACCGATCGAGGAAGAAGTCTACCTCGGCGACATGCCAATCATGATCGGTGGTGGTGAATTCATCATCAATGGTGCCGAGCGAGTTATCGTCAGCCAGTTGCACCGTTCGCCAGGCGTGGACTTCGTCGTCTCCGCTGAGCCAGGTGAGCGCAAGACTTTCTCTTGCCGCGTCATTCCTGAACGGGGGAGCTGGATTGAGTTCATGATCTCCAAGAAAGATTCTCTTGGAGTCCGTATCGATCAGAGCGGTCGCTTTTCTGCAATGACATTGCTGCGTGCAATGAGTGCAGATTACACAACCGACACTGCGCTGCTGAAGCTGTTCTACGATGTAAAGGAACTCAAAGTCGGCAGTGACGGCTCTTCAATCGCTGGCAAGTACGCCGCTGAAGACATCGTTTACCCAGAAGGTGAACGAGTTGGTGAGATCATCGTTGAGTGCTGTCATACCATCTCCGCGAGCCTCGCCGCTGAAATTGCAGAAGCCGGTATCAAGAAGGTTCTGGCAATTGATGAGGCGACAGACCCGCTTGCTCTCAACAGCATTATTGAAGACGCTACCTGCAGTCACGAAGAAGCTCTGCTGAAAATTTATCAGCGTCTTCGTCCAGGTAACCCACCAGCGCTGGAAAAAGCAAACGATCTCTTCCGCGAGAAGTTTTCAGACGTCAATCGCTATCGTCTGGGGCGCGTCGGTCGCTTCCGTATCAACCGGAAGTTCAATCAGGATATTCCTGATGACGAAATGACCCTGCGTGCAGAAGATATTGTGAACGCTGTTCGCTACCTGATTCGCCTGCGTGAAGGTGACAGTACAGCTTACGTCGACGATATCGACAACCTCGGAAACCGTCGGCTCCGTACCATTGACGAATTGGCGATGGACGAGATTCGAAAAGGCTTCCTGAAACTGCGTCGAACCGTGCAAGAACGCATGAGTTTGAAAGACGTAGAAGAAATGTCCCCTCGGACATTGGTGAACCCTAAGAGTGTTTCAGCAGCAATCGAATACTTCTTCGGTCGCAGTGAGTTGTCACAGGTCGTCGACCAGACGAACCCGTTGGCGATGCTGACGCATGAACGCCGATTGAGTGCATTGGGCCCTGGCGGTTTGAACCGTAAGCGTGCTGGCTTCGAAGTCCGCGACGTTCACATCTCCCACTATGGTCGTATTTGCCCGATTGAGACGCCTGAAGGTACAAACATCGGTCTGATCTCCAGCCTGAGTATCTTCGCCAAGGTGGATGATTACGGCTTCCTGATCACTCCGTACCGTAAGGTCGAAAACGGGACTGTCACTGACCAGATTCAATGGCTGCGTGCCGATGAAGAATCTGGCGTGTTCGTGGCTCCGGCCGACACTCCGGTGGAGAAGGGGCGGATCAACGAAGAACGTGTTCTTGCTCGCTTCCATAACGACGTGCACTGGATTGAAGCAAAACAGGTTCAGTACATCGACGTTGCTCCAGACCAGATGGTTGGGGTTTCCGCAGGTTTGATTCCGTTCCTTGAGCACGACGATGCCAACCGTGCGTTGATGGGTTCGAACATGCAACGGCAGGGGGTTCCACTCCTCATCACCGAAGCTCCACTTGTTGGAACCGGGATGGAGATGGAGATTCCGAAATACTCCGGAATGGTTGTTCGATCTGACCGCGCCGGGAAAGTCACCTACGTTGACGCCAACGTGATTGAAGTCGAAGGAAAGCGATTCCCTCTTCGCAAGTACACCGGCTTGAATGAACGTACCTGTCTGAACCAGAAGCCTCTCGTCTCCGTGGGGCAGAAGGTCAAGAAGGACGAAATTCTGGCAGACAGTGCCGCGACACAGGACGGGATTCTTGCTCTTGGTCGAAACGTTCTTGTGGCATTCATGTCATGGGAAGGATTCAACTACGAAGACGCGATCATTCTGTCAGAGCGTCTCGTGAAGGACGATGTCTACACATCAATCCATATCGATGAGTTTGATGTTGAGATTCGCGAAACGAAGCTGGGTCGTGAAGAGTTCACTCGCGATATTCCAAACGTCAGCGAGAAGGCACTTCGCCATCTCGACGACGGCGGTATCGTGCATGTCGGAACCCGCGTAAAGCAGGGCGACATTCTTGTCGGGAAAGTCGTTCCAAAGGCAAAAGCCGAACTGACTCCAGAAGAGAAGTTGCTCCACGCGATCTTCGGTAAGGCTGGGGAAGACGTGAAGAATGAATCTCTCGAAGTCCCATCCGGGGTCGAGGGTATCGTGATTCATACAGAGAAGTTCTCACGTCGTATGAGTCTCTCCGAAGCCGATCGAAAGACATTCGACCAAGAGCTGAAGAAGACTGAACAAGACGGCCATGAACGTATTGCCGCCAAGTTCAAGGACTTCCTCGTCGAATTCGAAAAGGTTCTCGGCAAGCATCTGACCGATGACGACGGCCGTGAGTTGCGTCACATCGACGATGCCAAAGCTGTGGCGACCTACGCTCGTGGATTCAACAACCACTACGACAAGCTCGATCTTCGCAGCCCTCAGAAACAGGCTGATCTGCGTAAGCTGATGAAGGACGTCTGGCCGTTCGTTGAAGATGTCATCGACGAAGCCGACCAGAAGCTCAACAGCATGAAGCGTGGGGATGAACTCCCGAACGGCGTTCTGCAGATGGTCAAAGTTTACGTTGCATCGAAGCGTCAAATCTCCGTTGGAGATAAGATGGCCGGTCGCCACGGAAACAAAGGGGTCATTTCCAAGGTTCTGCCTGTTGAAGACATGCCGTACCTGGATGACGGAACCCCGGTCGACATCATTCTGAACCCACTGGGCGTTCCATCCCGTATGAACGTGGGACAGATTCTTGAAACCCACCTCGGCTGGGCAGCTGGAAAGCTTGGATTCCGTGCTGTGTGTCCGGTGTTCGACGGGGCAACTGAAGAAACGATCCGAGGTATCCTGAGCGAAGCGGGTCTGCCTGAAGAAGGAAAGATTCAGCTTCACGATGGACGCACCGGTGAACTCTTCGAACAGAAGACAACCGTTGGTTACATCTACATGCTCAAGCTGCACCACCTGGTCGACGACAAGGTGCACGCACGAGCAACTGGACCATACTCTCTGATTACGCAGCAGCCATTGGGTGGAAAAGCCCGATTCGGGGGCCAGCGATTTGGGGAAATGGAAGTGTGGGCTCTCGAAGCTTACGGGGCTGCCTACATTCTTCAAGAACTCCTCACCGTCAAGAGTGACGATGTGGAAGGCCGTACCAAGATCTATGAATCGATGGTTAAAGGCGAAAACACACTGGAAGCTGGAACACCTGCAAGTTTCGATGTGTTGAACAACGAGATTCGCGGTCTGTGCCTCAACATGCAGCTGGAGAAAGCACACTCATAAGTGATTAAGCCCTTGACCGCACTCATCCCCTGAGTGCGGTTTCCCGTCTCGATGGTGTGTTTTCAATATTCAGCGAACTAAATATCGCTATCCACTTTCTACGATCAGGAGTTTCCAGTGAGCGTTGGCGAAGGTGCTTACGATCGCGTGAACGACTACGGTGCCGTTAAAATCAGTTTGGCGAGCCCGCACGACATCCGCAGTTGGTCATTTGGTGAAGTCAAGAAGCCAGAAACCATCAACTACCGAACCTACCGCCCAGAACGGGACGGTTTGTTCTGTGAACGAATCTTTGGTCCAGAGAAAGACTGGGAATGTGCTTGCGGTAAATATCGCGGCATGAAATACAAAGGGATGATCTGCGATCGCTGCGGTGTGAAAGTGACACACAGCCGCGTTCGTCGTAAACGAATGGGGCACATCGAACTTGCCGCTCCAGTCGTTCACATCTGGTTCTTCAAGAGCATGCCAAGCCGACTTGGCGCGTTGCTCAGCATGAAGACGACCAGTCTGGAAAAGGTCATTTACTTTCAGGAATACGTTGTCACCGATCCAGGTGAGACCCCTCTGAAGAAGTTCCAGCTGCTCACCGAAGACGAAGCTCGCGACGCCCGTGAGAAGCACGGCGAAGGGAACTTCAAAATTGAGATGGGTGCTGAAGCGATCTATTCGTTGCTCAGCGGTCTGAATCTGGCTGAAGAGTCGACTCGTCTTCGTGGTGAACTGAAGACGACCGGCAGCCAGCAGAAGACCAAAGATCTGATCAAGCGTCTGAAGATCATCGAAGCACTGCGTGACAGTGATAACCGTCCGGAATGGATGGTCCTGCACTGCATCCCAGTGATTCCACCAGACCTTCGTCCTCTCGTGATGCTTGAGTCCGGCAGTTTTGCGACAAGCGATCTCAACGATCTCTACCGTCGTATTATTAACCGTAACAACCGTCTCAAGAAGCTCGTCGACCTGAACGCTCCTGAAGTCATCGTTCGCAACGAAAAGCGAATGCTGCAGCAGTCAGTCGACGCCTTGTTTGACAACGGTCGCTGCAAGCGTCCTGTCCTTGGATCATCCAACCGTCCGCTGAAATCGCTGACGGACATGATCAAAGGTAAGCAAGGACGATTCCGAGAAAACCTGCTTGGTAAGCGAGTCGACTATTCAGCTCGTTCGGTGATCGTCGTCGGTCCAGAGCTCCAACTCCATCAGTGCGGTCTTCCTAAGAAGATTGCTCTGGAGCTGTTCCAACCGTTCATTATCCGTCGTCTGAAAGAACTTGGTCACGCAGACACCATCAAGTCGGCCAAGCGTATGCTGGAACGACGTGATGAAGAAGTGTGGGATATTCTCGACGAAGTGATTACCAACCATCCGGTGCTGCTGAACCGAGCTCCGACTCTGCACCGAATGGGGATTCAGGCGTTCGAGCCGATCCTCGTGGAAGGTCACGCGATTCGAGTCCATCCGCTCGTTTGCAAAGGGTTCAACGCAGACTTCGACGGAGACCAGATGGCAGTTCACCTGCCACTGTCGATCGAAGCTCAAGTTGAAGCAACCACGCTGATGATGTCGACGAACAACGTCTTCAGTCCGGCGAACGGGGCTCCAATTATTTCGCCATCTCAGGACATCGTCATGGGTTGCTATTACTGCACCCTGAAGCGTCCAGGGCGTCCCGGCGAAGGCCTCGTGTTTGCATCTCCAAAAGAGTGTCTCACAGCCTATCAGCAGGGGAAAGTCTCCCGTCACGCTATCGTCAAGGTCCGCCTCCCGAAAGACAAAAAGGTCAAAGGAGAAGGGGCAGACAACTATCGTCCAGGCGGGTTGATTGAAACCTCTCCAGGTCGAGTGGTCTTTAACGACGTTCTCGATCCACGCATGCCGTTTTACAACCTTGCTCTGAAGAGCAAGGACTTGGCAAACGTGATTTCTGACTGCCATCAGATCATCGGACAGCGCACCACAATTGAGCTGCTCGATAAGATGAAGGCGATCGGATTCCAGGAATCAACACGCAGCGGTTTGTCCTTCGGTGCATCTGACCTTGTGGTTGCTCCAAACAAGGAGCAAGTGATCACAAAGTCCGAGATCGAAGTGTTGAAACAGCAGAAGTTGTACGACCGTGGTGTGATCACCAGTCAGGAACGTTACAACAAAGTGATCGACATTTGGACTCACGCTCGCGAAGAGATCACCGAGGCGATGAAACGCGACCTCGAGCACGACATTCGTGACGCCGGTGCCTATGTGAACCCGATCTACCTGATGGCAGACTCGGGTGCCCGAGGGGGTCTGGAACAGATTCGACAGCTGGCCGGGATGCGTGGTCTGATGGCCAAGCCGAGCGGCGAGATCATCGAAACTCCAATTAAGTCAAACTTCCGCGAAGGTTTGACCGTGCTGGAGTACTTCTCCTCAACACACGGTGCTCGTAAAGGTCTCGCAGATACGGCTCTCAAAACCGCCGACTCTGGTTACCTGACTCGTAAGCTTGCGGACATCTGCCAAAACCTCGTCATCACCATGACAGACTGCGGAACCACCAAAGGGGTTACCCGCGGGACTCAGTATCGTGGCGAAAAGGTCGAAGTTTCTCTGGCAGACGCAATCCGCGGTCGTGTCAGCCGTACGAACATCGTCGACCCGATTACCGACGAAGTGATTGTTCGCGAAGACGAATTGATTACGCACGCAATCGCCCGCCGCATCGAAGAGATGGGGCTGGAACGTATTCAGGTGCGTAGTCCAATGTCTTGCGAAGCCGAACTCGGTATTTGCAAACGCTGCTACGGGATGGACTTGTCAACCGGGCAACTGGTTGAAGAAGGACTCGCAGCAGGGATCATCGCCGCCCAGAGTATTGGTGAGCCGGGTACTCAGCTGACGATGCGAACATTCCACATCGGTGGTGCCGCTCAGTCTGACGTTGAGAAGTCCGACCTCCGCGCCCGTAAGGCTGGTCGTGTGAAGTTTGCCCGAATTCGCAGCGTGGTGAACGCTGAAGGTCAAGCTGTGGTGCTCGCCCGACAAGGGGAGATCATCATCATCGACTTGAAGGATCGCGAGCTGGAAAAGTATTCAGTTCCAGCTGGTGCGATCCTGATGGTGAAAGAAGACGAGACGATCACCACCGGTCAGGTGCTTTGCCAATGGGATCCGCACGCGGTTCCAATTCTGGCGGAAGTTGGCGGTCGTATCCGCTTCGAAGACCTGATCGAAGGACGTTCGATCAAGTCCGAGAAGGACGCCGCTGGTCACATCCGTCGTACTGTCATCGAACATAAAGGTGACCTGCACCCGCAGATCATCATCGAAGACAGCACCGGAAAGATTCTGGACTACTACTACATTCCAGAACGGTCGAACATCGAAGTGAAAGAAGGGGACCAGGTCTCCGCAGGTGCGGTCCTCGTTAAACAGCCACGCGAAGCGGCTGGTACGCAGGACATCACCGGGGGTCTTCCTCGCGTCACCGAACTGTTCGAAGCACGTAAACCGAAAGATCCGGCGATCATCGCTGAAATTGACGGGGAAGTGGAACACGTTGCTGAGCGTAAACGTGGAAAACGAGTTATCGTGGTCCATGGTTCCGACGGAACGGATGTTGAACACGTCATTCCTCACGGTAAACACGTTTTGGTGCACTCTGGTGACCTCGTTCGGGCAGGGGATGCTCTGGTCCGCGGACCACTCGTTCCACACGACATTCTGCGTGTGAGCGGTGAAGAAGCAGTCTCCCAGTACCTGCTGCACGAAATTCAGAACGTGTACCGTGCACAGCGTGTGGGTATCGACGACAAGCACATCGAGTTGGTCGTCTCCCAGATGCTGCGTAAAGTCCGCGTTGACGATGTCGGCGACACAGATCTTCTGCCAGGCGTCGTGATCGACAAGTGGGAATTCCGTCGCGTCAACCGTGAGTTGATGGACAGCGTTCGTGTCACCGATCCAGGCGACACCGAGTTCCAGGTCGGTGATGTTGTTCCTCTCGAAACAATCGAGGAAGTGAACGAACAGATCGAAGCTGGCGGCGGTTCTGTGATCCAGTACACAAAGCCGCGTCCTGCAAGTGCCAGCACCCAGTTGCTGGGGATTACCAAGGCAGCCGTTTCGAGCGAAAGCTTCATCTCGGCAGCGAGCTTCCAGGAAACAACAAAGGTGCTCACCGAAGCAGCTTTGGCTGGAAAGTCCGACAACCTTGTTGGTCTGAAAGAAAACGTCATTCTGGGTCACCTGATTCCTGCAGGGACAGGATTCAAATCGCACCAGAATTCCGAAGTTCGTATTCGTCCAGAAGCACAGCAGGAACTTCGCGAAGAGCATGCACGTATCCTTGCGGCTCGCCGTGAAATGCTGAGCGAAGGCGAAACCGGCCTGCTTGGAAACATTGGTGGAGCACCATCAATCGGTGACGTTCCATCTCTGTCTGACCTGTCCAACGACGAGTAATCTCCAAGTTGAACAGGAATAGTCCTGGTAAATATAGAAGCCTCGCAGTCAAACTGGCTGCGAGGCTTTTTTCATGATCGTTTCATCGATGGGGCGGTCTTTTCCATCGCCGGAATATCACTGAGGCAACTATTCCTCGTAACGTCATTCAGAAAATCGGGCGAGGATTGCGTCTGCTGTCCGTGACAATTCATTCTTTGCAGCAACAGCCGCCTGAGCCTTTTGGCATGCCGCAGTAATCTCTGGAGTATTGAGAAGTTTCTTCAGAGCCTCGGTTAAACGAGGCTCTGTAAATTTTGTTGCAGGAAGAGATACTCCCAGTTTCAGGCGTTCAATTCTTGCCCCGTTGTCAAATTGATCATGGGCCAAAGGCATTGCCACTTGTGGAATCCCGCCCAAAAATGCCTGCGACGTTGAGCCGATTCCCCCGTGATGCACGAAGGCCGCGGCACGATTCAGCAGCAAATCAAGAGGCACATAGGAGAAGTGTGCAATCTCTGGTGGCAAATTTGCTGGCACCTGTTCCGGATACGGAGTCAGAAAAATTCCGCGTCGCCCCAACTTCTGACATGACTTCATCCCTACATTAAAAAAGTCACGCCCATGGACGTTGGCTGAACCGGGAGTGAAGACCACTGGAGCCGAGCCTGCCGCGAGAAAGCGTTCGACTTCCGGAGCCAAAGGTTCTGTGGCCTTATGATTCCACAGAGGAAACCCTGTTTGAATCATTGGCTTTGGCCAGTCAGGTTGAGCGGGGCCATACCAGTCCGGAAACAGGCAGACGATCCCATCAGGGGAATGCCACCACTGGATTACACGTCTCATCGGCGACAATCCCAGCTCACGTCGCCACTCGTTCAAATATGGGCAGACAACCGCATCAACGAAAAAACGCTCACCAAAGCGATACATCAAACTCTTCCACCAGCGTGGGCCAAACAGGCCTGCAATCGTTGGCGGTTCATTGTCACTCCAGATTACGGCCGGTTGCAGATGAACCGTCAGCACCGGAATGTTGTGTGAATCCCGTGCCATTCTCGCTCCGAAGGAGAGGCAACTGGCAATCACGACGGTCTTTTCAGTCTTTGCAGCCTCGACAATCAATTCGTGCTGCTGCTTCAAGAATGGTCGAAAATACTGATATATCAGTTTGAAAGACCGTCGCGGATGCCACAGGTCGGGGTTGGTTGTGCATTCCAGATACTGCTCCGCAGTCCCCAAGGGAATGAATTCCAATCCCTGATCTTTCGCGATCCCGGAGAAGTGACCATTGGTCGCGAGAGTCACGCGATGACCGCGAGCCAGCAACTGTTCTCCCAGACCGACCATCGGAAAGACATCTCCAGAGCTCCCGAATGTCGTCAGAATGAAGTGCATCGGTTTTTCTTTCTAG
>JBEBTF010000069.1:0-18459 GCA_040393865.1 Planctomicrobium piriforme
GACCACGCAATGCGTTTTGGTCAGTCGTTCGGTGGTCGTTTGCTCCGCGAATTCCAACATAGGATCCCATCTGGAGGGTGGTGGTCTGCGAGGATGGGTTCGTGGCGACCGACGTTTCAGGGAGTGTACTCGAAGGGCAGATGAACGCGGGAACTTTGGTTCCGTTGAGTGCATCGCGATTCACTGCTGACACTGCACTCCCAAACCAGAACAAGCTGCCGGCTGGACGAAAATCCAGTTTGTTGTATGCGTTCGCAAATTCCACGTAAGGCAGCAGGTGAACCCAGAACGTGCTGAGATGTGCAGCGGATGGTGCAACGACGTTCCCTGGTGGGAAAACACTAAACGTGTCGGCGTAGTTGTGGAATGCCAGACCAATCTGTTTCAGGTTGTTCTTGCACTGAGATCGTCGGGCTGCTTCACGTGCCTGTTGTACTGCTGGCAGAAGAAGGGCAATCAGAATCGCAATAATCGCAATCACGACCAGAAGTTCGATCAAGGTGAAGCCTGTGCTTCGGTGCTTTTTCAGCGGTGAGTTCATCTCGGACGTTTCCTTACAAATCATCAAAACAGGAATGCGGTGTCACCACTTGGGATATGGGTTGCCTGACGACTTCGGCGGCCTGTTGGGCTGCGTCGTTGTTCAACCTGAAACAAAGCGAATGACTCGATGCGGATGGATCGTGTGGGGATTATTCGCGTAGGGGCGTGATCATATGTGTAATGTGCGGATGCGACAATATCGTGGGGCGGGATTTGAAGCCACGCAGAACTGCGATATTCAAGATATGAGTGGCTGCTTTTGTTGTTATTTGTTTTTTGGTAAAGTTTTATGTTGATTCTTTGTTCCTTTGGATATTGCTGCGGATCGATATTGTAGGAAGAGGTTTCTGGTACGAACGTACAGTAGATTTGCTCAGGAGAGAGGGACTGCACGGCAGACTCATGAGCAGTCCGGGAGAGCGATGGGCCAGAGAGAAGCGGCCCGTAGAGCACTGACCCCCGAAAGAGGGCGGAAGCCTCGAATGTGGCATCGACCAGTTGCTTTAGCAGATGCCGACTGTGGAGCTTTTTCCGAAATCCTTCAGCGTATCCTGCACGCGGGATTCCGCTTTTCTTCTATCCAGCAGATTTCGGTCTCTTCCCTCTCGGGAAGGTTGCTACGCGGCCCCATGAGAGACCGATACAGCCTCGTCTGACGGAATCAGAACGAATTCATGTTGGAGAGAGTAAACTCGTTCGCTTCGACGATGTTGTCGACAAGGATCTGCCTGGTGCGATCGAGACCCAGTAAGCTGATCGCGTGCTGGAGAGATCGAACATTCTGTTGCGTGCCCAGTTTCACGGCATTGACCGCGCGAATAATCAGGACGCCCAGAGAAGGGTGGGCCTGCAGACGACTGACGACGTCTCTCAGATTGACGTTTTCATCGGACAGCAATTCCAGCACATATTCCAACTCTTCCTGAGGAATATTCGACAGGAAGTGCGGTTGTTGAATCTCGTGTGCCTGATGGTGATTGCGAATGTCCATGGCAAGGTTCGATCAAACGGTGTCGTGCGGTCTGTTATTGGCTCCCGGTTCTGGAAGCGGTTTCACTTCAGGAAGTCGACGAGTGACACACTGCTGAGAGTGGTCAGCGATTGCAGTGTGAACATCAACAGGTTCTGTTGTTCCTGAAGTTGTGTAATCGCGGCGAAGTAATCGGTCGATTGAGCGTCGCTTAAGATAGTTTCGGCATTCAGCTTCTGGGACGTGACTCGGGTTTCGAGGGTGTCGAGATTCTCCAATGAAACAGCCTGTTTGCCGATGATGTTTAACAGTTTGTCACTGGCCGCATCGAGTTGTTTCAGACGGCGTTCAAACGAATTTTCCCGGTCTGCGGCGGAGAGGTTCTCCGAATTTCGGATTGTTTCTCGCAGGGAGATGACGGCTTGAAAAACATCGGCCGATGCCGCAGGTTCAACAACCGCTGTTCCTGTCGATTTCACATTCGTTGTGTTGAAATACTGAACGATGCCGGGAGTTGTTCCAGTAACGAGTTGATTCTCAGAGAAATCGATTGGAACCTGAGTGACGCCCCCGTCGATTGAGAGCGAGCCATTTGCGGTGATGTCGACGGTTCCATTGAAGCCGGGTGTGATCGATTGCGTGTTGATGAACACGACCTCCCCGTTCGGCCCGGTGATTTTCAGGTTGCTGTCTGCATTCGTGAATGCAAAGGTTGCCCCTCCATTGAGAGAAACAGTGCCTCCGGAACCGTTGCCAGAGGTGTCATGGATGGTCAACTTGTGCAGGCCAGCAGGGCCGAGAATGGTGTCGCCTGCAACAGAGCCTGTTCCCGCTTGAACACCTGAACCGACAGCATAGGTCGTGCTCGTGTGTTGCAGGGTCAGAGTGGTGATGGCACTCCCGGTAGAAGTCCCTGTTCCGGATTGCACCTGGTTGTTGCCGAGGATCGTGAGCTGTCCACTTCCATATGGCTGGAAGACATCTCGTCCTGAGTAGTGAGTCTGAATCGCCTGATTGCCGGGAATTGTCAGGATGGAGGCAAAGTCGCTTCCGTGATAAATCGGGTTCCCGCTGACAATCCCTGTGAATGGTTGTGTGTTCAGCTGTGTTCCAGAGAAGAGGTACTCCCCGTTGATCTGAGAATTCGCAATCTGTTCAAGCTGAGACAGGATCGAATCAAGTTCATTGATGAATGCCGTGCGTTCCGTTGGCTCGACGGATTGGCTGGCATCGAGAGCAATGGTTTTCGCCTTCACCATCAACTGCTGAGCATCCAGCAGATTCTCATTCGCTTCTGAAAGCACCGTTCTGGAGGAGTTGATCGTTGTCAGTTGCGTTTCGAATCGGGCAATGACTGCGTTCTGGCCGAGAATCAATTTCTGGGCAACGGGATCATCCGAAGGCTTGTTGATACGGAGCCCCGACGAAACCTGCTGGTTCAGCACCGCAGAATGAGCGTATCTCGACTGCGAGTTTGATAACCCAAGTTCATAGCTTCTGTGAGGGGTGACCCGGAATGACATCGTGTCTGGCCTGAGTCTGGGATTCCGTTCTGACGAGTCGTTTACCGCAGGAGTCCGAGCAAATCATCGAGTGCGGCGTTCACTGATGACAGATATCGGGCGTTTGCCTGAAAGGCCCGCTGAAATTGCAGCATCGACAGCAATTCTTCATTGGGATCGACGCCAGAGACCGAGTCCTGACGGTTGCGCAATTGCTGGTACTGGCTGTCGAGTTGGCCCGTGACAGCTTGCTGGAGATTGACGCTTACGCCGATGTTAGCGGTGAGGGAGGCGAGATGGTCTTCAACGGTTTCTGTCTGATGATTGAGTGATTGTTTTTCGCGGAAGGCAATCAGTCGATTCAACTGACTCACATCGGCAGGATTTCCGGTTCTGCCGATCGCGAGTTTCGTTGAGTTACTCAGAAGGTCCGGGTTCACAGTGAGACTGCGAAGATCGGTCGTCTGAAAGACTCCCCCGATTCCCATGCCCGTCAGGAAGCCAGAGGAATCCGAATCCGAGATGGCATCAATTGTGAACGTGTCGCCGGCATTCATCGTTCCCGTCGAGAAACGGATGAAGAGCCCATCGGCGATCTCGACTGGCTGATCTGCCGCGTAACCTGCACCAACGTCGATTTGGCGGATGACTTGGCCGGTAACGGAATCGGTTACAGAAAGAGTGAGCGGACTGGTGACACCGATCTGACCACTCGATTGAGCAGTGACAACCAGCTGTGTGTTTTTCGATCCGGAGTAAACGCCATTGACTGTCGGGACCGTAGTTCCCGTGATGAGTGCGGTATTCGTTGTTGATGACGGCCGCCCGGCAAAGTCGAACGCGTATCCCGCCTCGCTTGAAATTGTCAGTTGCCCTGTGGAATTCAGAGTCGCACGCAGGTGCGGGAGTGCATCCAGTTGACTCACGATGGACCGCAACGAGTCTGTACTGGGATCAATGGCGATCGTCAGTGTTTCATGTTCGCCTGTCGATTGATTGGTCACCGAGACCGCAAGCAGACCATTTGAGATCGGAAACAGTGTGTTTGCCTGCGCGAGCGGAGCATCAGGGTCGACGTTTCCAATCGTACTGGAGACCAGTGTTTGAGGGCCTGCCGCTCCCAGTCCTGTTGCCTGAAGTTTGTTGACGCCTCCAATGAAGGCGCGTGTCCATGCTTCGAGTTCGGCGCGGACTTCCGGAACAATCTGTTGCTGAGATTCCAGAAGACCTGCAAGCTCTCCTGAGACCGGCTGAATCGGTGTTTTGCTGGCGCCATAGACAATCTGAACCGTACCGTCAGCAGACTGTTGAACAACAAGCTTTGGCGAATCCTGTCTAACAACAAGCCACCCACCGGCTGCCAGAATCTGGCTGTCTGGATGGCTTAACGATGCCGGGCTCAGGTCAACAAGCTTTCCAAGTTCCTTGACCAGATTGTCACGTTGGTCTTCGAGCGTTGGAGCCGAACGGCCGGAAGCATGGGCGGTTTGAATTTGCTTTTCAATCGTTCCGATCTGCTCGACCAGCGTGTTCACCTGCCCGACTGCGTCAGTGATTTTTCCGGTCAGTTGTGACTGCAACTGACCCATCTGTGACTGCACGGTATTCAGTTGAAAGGCGACATTCTGTGCCGCTGCAATCACTTCCTGTTGGCGCGTTGAGTTGTTGGGAGTCGAAGCCAGAAGTTCAATCTTGTTGAAGTAATCCGTGACAGCGCTCTGCAGGGAACTGTTACCTGGTGTGAGGATGCCTTCGAGTGCTTGCAGAGTCTCCAGTTGAACCTGTGCGCGGCCGGATGAAGAGAGATTCAGGGCGATGGCCTGTTCGGTCGCCGAGTCCACAACCCGACTGATGCCTTGTACGGTCACGCCTGTTCCCATCAACAGACTGCCGTATTGATAGGGGACCGATTCCGCGAGACTCACTCGCTGCCGGTGATAACCTTCGGTATCGGCATTGGCGATATTATTGGCGATTGTCTGCAGCGCGAGCTGGTTAGCCCGAATTGCCGAGTTACCGATGTTATAGAGCGACATGTTACGACCTTACCTCAATGCCGGGCTGCATCACCGGAGTTAAACGCTGGCCGGAAGCGGTGTAACGGACGTGGTCTCCGTTGTTGGATGGCAAGATTGACGCCAGTAGATCAGACACAATTCCATACAGGCCTGTCAGTTGGTCTCTGGTTGTCTTCAAACACACTCCTGTACGAGCCGATGCCTGAATGAGTTCCTGACGAAGGGTGTGGAATTGCAGATTTGCTTCAGATGATTCCAGAGTGATGCCGCTCAATCGGACCTCGTCTGGAAGGCAGTTCCAATCAGTGGCAATCGACTCGCGGATGTGTTGGCGCTGCTGCTGGATGTGCAACGCTTCTTCGACAAGCAGCAGGATCTCTGATTGCTGTGCGATAAGAACGGACCCCGTTGGATCCATGTTTCCCAATGCCGTCGCGAGTGCTTCAATACGTGCAATGAGAGCTGATTCGTTTTGCAGATGAGCTTGCAGTCGTTGTTGCAACGCGTGTGGAACTGTTCGTTGTGCAACCATGATTGCTCCTGTTCTGCTGTGAAATTTTAGCTCGTAAAATATTCGGTGTGATGCCTTAGAGCTTTTTCCAAAGTCCTGCTGCGAATCTGGCACGCGGGATTCCGCTTTTCTCCAATCGAGCGAGTTGAAGTTTCTTCCCTTTTGAGAAGATTGCTGCGCGGCCACAGGATAGACCGATACGGTCTAGCGTCCGTAACTGCCTTGCTTCAGAACGGCTTCACGAATCGATTCCGCAAGCCCAATGCCGCCCGCTTCTGCGATGTGCTGGCCCATGAACATGTCGAACATCCCCCCGTAGGTATCGGAGGAATCGCCGGGAAACAGCCCGCCTTCTGATCCCGAGGATTGTCGCATTTCCTTGACGAGCATGGAGACGAACAGGCTTTCAAACTGCTTCGCCAACGCTTCCGGTTGCTGTGACGCTGGAGCTTGCGTCGGATCTGACATCAGCGAGATTGGAAGGCTGGCGGCGGTTGAACTGATGGCGTTCATCGGAGGTCCATTTCAGTCAGGAATTTCATCAGCAGTGATGTTGGCGAGGAAGAGTTACGTTCAGTTCGGCGTTACTTGAACTCCAGGTCCGCATGAAGCGAGCCACTCTCTTTCAACTGCTGAAGAATCGAGCTCAAGTCTCTTGGGGAAACTCCCAGTGAATTCAATGCTTGAGCAAGATCACCCAACGTGACGGTATCGTCGATCAGGGTCATTTGCTTTTTCTCTTCTTCTACATTGATGTTGGTTCGCGGAACGACAACGGTTTCCCCTTGACTGAATGGCTGCGGTTGGGACACCTCTGGAGACTCTGTAGACGTGATTGACAGATTCGCGTGCGTCACCAGGACTCGCGAGATCTTGACGTTTTCCCCAATGATGACCGTTCCGGTTCGTTCGTTCACCACGACGCGAGCACGCCGGTCTGGCATGACATTCAGAGCGCCAATCAGACCTGCGAACTCGGCGGGCCGGTCGAGATATTTAGGGGGAAGCCGGATGTTGACAGTCGTGGCATCGATTGGAGCCGCGATGCCAGGTTCTTCGTTGTTGATAGCCAAGGCGATGCGTCGCGCTGTTTCAAAGTCCGGTTGCTTCAGAAGCAGGCGAATGGTTCCATCGCATCCAAGTGGTGTCAGCGTTTCTTCTTCAACTGTTGCGCCATCTGAAATTCGGCCTGTTGTCGGGAAGTTCTTCTGAACAGAGCCTGCCTGACCTGCGAAACTGAATCCCCCGGTCGAGATTGGCCCACTTGCCACGGCGTAAACTTCGCCATCGACACCCACGAGCGGAGTGAGAATCAGCTGGCCTCCTTCGATACTACTGGCATCGTCAAAAGTCGACACCAGAACATCGATTCGTGATCCACGGCGAGCAAACGAAGGGAGATTCGCGGTGACGGTGACAACAGACAGATTGTTGGTCTTCTGGGTGGTGTCTGTGTGAAGCTGCAGGCGAATCGTCGGGTCAACTCGCATCCCCATGCGTTGCATGAAGTTCACCGCGTATTGTCTAGTGACAGGGCTTTTACTGCCTGTTCCACTCAATCCTGTAACGAGCCCCATCCCGACGAGTTGGTTCACCCGAATGCCTTCGATGTCGGTAATGTCCTTGATTCGAACTTCAGCATTTGCTGGGTTCGCAAGGATCATGACAGAGACTGAGACACAGGCCAGCATCAGGCAGCATGGCTTGCGAACAGATCTGATGACGTCGGTGACAATGTTCATGGGAAGTGGTGCCAAAGGCAAAGTGTCGTGATTCGCGAATCGTCGCAAGGATCGGGATTACCAAGGCCAGACGGCGTTCACTCCTCGTCCCAGCCAGCCTTGTCTCGTGAACTTTTGAGATGCTCCGCTTGCCTGATATTCCATGCGGAACTGTGAGATGTACTGGGAACTGATGTTATTATCCGGGCCGAGATCCAACCCTCGAATGATGCCTGACAGTACGAGTGTGCGTTCTTCACCTGCCACCCGCACCCGACGTTCTCCAGAGATCACCATGTTGCCGTTGGGAAGAACATCCATCACGGTACATGTCATGCGGTCAGTGAATGCCTGAGCGGATCGATAGCCAGATGATCCGTCAAATTTCCGGTCCGAAGCACTTTCAAGTTCGAGTGATGCCGACCCGCCTTGTTCTCCCAGGCCTCCGTCACTGGCACCAGCGAACCCGAACATGCCTTTTGTGGAAGTTGATTTCCCCAGGTCGCGTTTCTCTGTATTCGCAACGTCCGTTGTTTGCGAAATAATGACGGTCACACTATCACCGATGTGACGTGCTTTTGAATCATAAAACAGAAATGCGTTCTGCGGATTACGACGCTGCCAGAGTGACTCTGCTTGAACAATCGATTGCTGCACGGCGACCAGTAACAGGCAGCTGCTGGCGATGATTGACTTGTTTTTCATGGCAGTTGTCCTTCCCTGGACACGGTGGCAGCGATGACGCAATGAAGTCATTACGCTCGCAGTGATTCAGCTGACAATGATTGAAGGGAATGCTGACGGATGCTGGTTTTCCTGATTCACAAATGTCTGGTAGGAAACGCTATGGAAGTCGAACATGGACTTCTCCGCGTCCCACCACTTCTCCTGTCACGATTTGATTGGACTGAATGTTACGGACGCGTACGAGTTGGCCTTTACGACCAGCCTGAAGGGCCTCCGCTACCGGGATCGTGACGACGAGTCGTCCCTTCTTCGCAATCAACCGAACCGGTTCTCGTGGTTGAACCAGAATCGGCTCCTCCTCCACGACGACTTCCCCGACATGTCGAGATGTGACAATCTCCCCGGTGCGGAGTGGAGTGGAAACGCGGCGGCCAGTGAGCTGGGAGACTTTCAACTGGTCGAGATGGCTGTCGACGAAGCGAATTTCTTCGCGAACACTTTCACTGGTGATCTGATGGTTACGGTCGAGTGACGAGGCTGCCACGATCACGTTTTGGCGACGGGTGACTTCAAATGTCGCTGCCCGAGCAAATGCAATTTGCTCGTTGTCGAAAATGCGAATGGTCAGTTGAGGGCGTCCAAGGGGCAGTTGTGAAACTGGCATTACTTCAATGCGTGGATGCTGCAGCCGTTGCGGATCGACACCGGAATTCGACATGAATGGTGTCACAAGTTTGACATTCAAGTCTTCTGGAAGAATTGCGAACTGATTGCAGAGCTTGGAGTGGACAAGTTCCTCAATGCCCAGATCGGTCAGCGTTACAGGCAGCGGAGGTGTGATCGTGACGGTTTCTTCACCAGACATTGAAATCGTGCTGCGTTCAAAACCTGCGAGTTGAATACGGATCTCAATGAAAGATCGATCCAGTGTTAACTCAGAACTTTGGTCAAAGCTGGCGAGATC
Source organism: Planctomicrobium piriforme (assembly GCA_040393865.1). Classification (GTDB taxonomy): domain Bacteria; phylum Planctomycetota; class Planctomycetia; order Planctomycetales; family Planctomycetaceae; genus Planctomicrobium; species Planctomicrobium piriforme_A. The sequence continues at coordinate 8,917 of JBEBTF010000069.1, forward strand.
GAGATTCTGCAGTTCGGCTCGACGAACGGGGTTATTGTCAACGATGTCAGCAACGTCCCCTAACCGGACTTGTGTTCGACTGACCGTCGTTGTGGGTTTCAATCGAATCGCAGAACGTGATGCGTCGGTGCTTTGTGCGAGCGCAAGGTTGACGCTCCCCCATGCGATCATGCTGGCGGCAACGCAGAAGATTTGCAGTGAATGAATTTGATGCAAACGCTGGAACACGTTCTCTTCCAATTCAGGTCGCGTCAAGAAAATGACTGCTCAGGATCAAGGCTGCTTAACGAACTCTTTAGCGAACAATGTTTGCCGAGGTTGATAACATTTCATCACCCGCCCGAATTGCTCGTGAGTTGATTTCGTATGCGCGTTGGGCGGAGATCAATCCGATCAGTTCACCGACCACTTCGACGTTGGAACCTTCCAGGGCTCCCTGCCGCAGAAACCCCATTCCGTTTGTCCCGGGGTTCGCAAGAGTCGGCGTGCCTGAGGCGGGAGTCGCTGCGTAAAGGTTGCCCCCTTCGCTCGACAGTCCGGCGGGGTTCGCAAATCGGGCAAGTTGAATCTGACCTAAAGTCACTACCGAATCAGGTGTCCCTGCGAGTGACGCCGAGATGGTGCCGTCGGTCCCGATATTCAGTGTGGTCAGGTCGACCCCGTTCTGAATCGTGATCGGTGGGTTCAACAGATATCCGTCAGGTGTAACAAGCTGCCCGTTGGAGTCCATGCGGAACGCGCCAGCGCGAGTGTATCGCGTCTGCTGGTTCGGGAGTTGCACGGAAAAAAATCCGTCTCCTTCCACGGAAACGTCCAGCGGATTGTTGGTTTGTTCAATGTTCCCTGGCGTGAACACCTTCGCTGTTCCGACCGCACGAACTCCGCTTCCGATCTGCAATCCGGTGGGAGACTGCTGACCTGTGGCGACATCCGTTCCTGGCTGCTTCATCGTGGAATACAACAGGTCAGCAAACGACAGATTGCTGCGTTTGAAGCCAGTTGTATTGACGTTGGCCAGGTTGTTGGCGGTGTTGTCGATGAGCATTTCTTGCGCCTTCATTCCTGTGGCGCTGGTATACAGGGCACGCAACATAATTAAACGCCTCTCTGGGAGAGAATGTGTCGCCCGATGGCTTCGTTAATGAGTGTCAATGATTTCTGAGCCGCTTCCTGCCGCCGTTGAACAGCGATCATGTCAACCAGTTCGAGAACCGGTGAAACGTTGGAACGCTCGCGTGTTCCCTGATGGACAACAGGGTCCGCATCTTGTGGGAGAAGATCAGCTGGAGCCTGAAACAACGTTGCCCCTGCCGGTTTGAGCTTGCCGGGCTCGTCAAATCGGACAACGTCGAACTTCCCCAGTTCTGTGGTGTTCGCAAAGACACGCCCGTCTTCGGTGATACGAATCGCTGATGTTGCCGTGTTCGGCGGGATGACAATCTTCTGTCCCCCAGCTTGAACCGGCAGATTATCGACGGTGACCAACTGGCCTTCCGGGTTGAGATGAAAGGTCCCGTTTCTGGTGTAGAGCGGGCCTTCCGGACCTTCGACGACAAAGAAGCCTTCTCCATCCAGTGCGACATCCAGATGGTGACCGGTTTTCTCTAATGGTCCACTGCTGAAATCGATATATGTTTCCGCAGCGTGAACGCCATGAGATGAATAGTTTATGGCACTCTTCAGTTCCTCATCGAACTGGTTCTCTTTGGAATCGTGGATCAATGACTGCCGTCGATAACCTGGCATCTGTGCATGTGCAAGGTTCTGCGCGATCAATTCGTGCTGTCGTGCCGCTGCTTCCATCGCCGAAGCCGCGCTGTACAGTCCGTTGATCATGTCTTGCCACTCCCTGACTGAATGTGAATCGCTCCTGAGGAGTCTGATTCCGTTCGCTCGATCGGCGATCTTTGCCGACTGCTGCTCCTAAATGAGAGCGTGCGAATCTTTCTTCTTTCTCGACATGTCAGTCCCGGTGTGTTCAGGAAGAATGTACCGGTTGTGTGGATTGTTCTGCTTGTTGGGTGTGAGAACTTCTCAGGGTTGCCTGTTTTTACATTTCAGATAGGAGAGATAGGGGTTGTGGCGAGACCGAGTGATCTGCTTGAGTCCTTTTTGCTTCTTGCATCCGTTTTTTTCAGACAGGACTTTCGGAAAGACTTACATCCCTCAAAGTTCAACATTGTTTTGAGTCGACTAAATAGAGAAAGCGGCAGGGCTTTATTTTTGAAGCGCCGCAAGAATGAATCGAACACATCCTGATGTGATGTCGGGGGTGTTCAATGTTCAGGAATGGGACATGGCGGATCAAACATCAGGTTCTGAAGGAACCGCCGGGAATGCGAATGCAGCGGCAGGGGGGATTGTTCCCTGGATTGTCGTGGGATTGATTTCGTGTGTTGTTGGCTCGCTGGTGCCCTTCGGAATGGCAATGCTGACAGCACCTGCTGCAGCGCATGGAACCGATGGCTCCGAAGAGGCGCCCGGGGTGGATCTCGATTCCGGTCATGACGGGGGCCATGGTGGCGGGCACGGGAGCGGACACGGTTCGGCTGAAAAGTCAGGGCATGGAAGCGACCATGGCAAAGGGGCTGCCGGAACCGGTAGTTCTTCGCCGAACAAAGGGGCAATGGCCTTCATTTCTTATGGCGATGTCACAGTTAATCTCGACGAGCAGCGATTGAATCGTTATTTGCGCATCAAGATTGTTCTGCAAACCCGACGCGCCGATGAATCTGCTGTCAAAGCGGCAATCAATGAGAAGGAACTCCTGCTCAGAAACTGGCTGGTCAGTCATCTGTCTGACAAAGAGTTGGATGAAATCCGCGGGAAAGCAGGACAGAATATGTTGCGTCGGGAGATTCGGGACTACTTCAATGCGACCCTGTTCCCTGACCATGTCGAACGTGTGTACGACGTTCTTTTTCAGGAATTCAACGTGCAATAGTTGATCGCGGTCACCGGAAGAGTGGCCGTCTGGCTGTTGCTTTGATTTGTTCATGTCTTACTTACAGCCCGTCATGTCAGACGACGTTTCCCCCAGTCTGCTCGACTTTTCCACTCCCCGACGTCCTCCGACTGAGGCGTTGCGGCAGTTGTCGGCATGGCAGTCGAACGTTTGCTCACTGACCCGAGATCATTGGGCGTCACTGTTGTCTCGTCCGGTCGGGCTGACGCCGGGGAAGATTGAACCCGTTCAGTATTATCCGGCGATGCAACGATTGCCGGAGACTGGGCTGGGGGTTTATTTCTCCATTGGCGAATCGCTGTTGCCATCGATGATGGTGTTTTCTGCCAGGCAGGTTCAGGCGTTACTTGCTGATCTGCTGGATCTGCCAGGCGGAAAGTGGCCTGAACCGGCTCGATTGACTGCCGTTGAAGATTCCATGCTGGAACTCCTGTTCCAGAAGCTCGCAGAATCGATAGGCGATGGTTGGCCGGGAGATCAGGCGCTGTCTTGTCGTTTTCTGGAGACGACTTACAAGCCACAGCGTACCAGACTGTTCCCGGTCGGTTCGCAGTTGTTTGCTCTGAACATCACCATTGACTCTCGTTTTGGTGAGGACCCTGTCACCTGGCTGATGTTGAAAGAGGAGACCGAACGGTTTCTTCTGGAACAACTGGGGAGTGAACCGGCGGATGACAGCATGTCGCACCCGGATCTGGTCGCGCTGACCGAACGTGTGCCGTTGGATCTTGTTGTTGAACTCGGAAAAGCCGAGCTGACGATGTCACAGGTGGCAGAGCTGTCTGTCGGTGACGTTCTTGTCCTTAGTCAGCTCGTTAGCCGTCCTCTGATTGCAAGTCTGGAAGGACAGGCAAAATGGGTCGGTGTGCCAAAACGCATCGGGGGCCGTCAGGCGTTTGAAATCACTCAGGTGATCGAAAGCGGCAATATTGGCGTGATCCCCATCTCTGAAGAGGCAAAGTCTGCTAGCTGATCTTGCGGTGCGAAGCATTCCTCTGCGATAGATCCCTTGAATTCAAAGGAGTCTGTCATGCCATTCGAGGATCACAACAGCCAGGCCGACCAAGCCGATGCCACGGTCTATCCGGTGGAATTCCCGGCAGCTGGAGGCCCACAGCTTTCCGCAACTCGAGCGCCTTTGCGTCGGTTCTATGACGTCAACATGCCGGTGTCGGTCGAACTCGGCCGGACATCGATGCCGATCGGCGAACTGCTGCATCTGTCGGAAGGTGCGGTGATTCAACTTGACCGCATGGTCAGTCAACCCGTCGACATCATCGCTCAAGGGGTCCGTCTGGCCCGTGGAGAAGTGGTGGTCGTTGACGACCGGTATGCCGTACGGATTACTGAGATTGAGTCATCTGAATCTCAGACCCGATCTGACTCTTCTGAAGCTCCGAGCCGGAAATGAATTCACTCTTTCTCCGAATCACCGCTGTTGTTCTGAGTACAGGAATCGGTTCACTGGTTCCTGCTGTCGGAGGAGAAATACGTTCAGCACCTGCCGGTTCAAACCACATTCAACATCTTTCGTTCGATCTTGCCGAGAGTGATACGACTCCATTGATGGAGATGGCGACTCCCCCTGAACTGGAATCATCATTACTCAGGCTGACTTCCCACGAGATTCCTGTTCTTCAGACTCCCAAATCCGCTGAGAACAGAGCCTCAACGGCAACGGTCACTCCGGGAGTGGCGGCAGGAGTCCCAGCAGAAAATATCCAACAGGTTCGCGAGTCTGCTCGCGACCAGATGCGAGAATCCTTTTTGAAAGAAGGACAGGAAGCCAACAGCAATCGTGATCAACTGACAGCTGAATTCTTCAGCGTCATGCGATGGACTGTTGTGGTTCTTGTCATCGGTGGATGTGTGGCTGTTGGCCTGAAGAAAATGCCACAGTTGCAGCGTCCTCAAGTTGCTGGGACGAAGATGTCCCTGATTGAAACATTGCCTCTCGGCCGACACCAGGTTTTGAATCTGGTGCAAGCGGGAGGCGAACGATTCCTTGTGGCGACAGATGCCGCAGGAATCAAATCGGTCACTCTCCTGCCAGCATGGGAGTCCGATGACGAGGTGGAAGACTCAACTTCTCCCTCGAAGACACATCCTGAACTCACTTCACAAAAGTCCCCATTCGACAAGTTACTCGCCCGATCCAGGGCAGCCTGACCACACCCCTCCCGTTTCCTTTCTCTAACCAAAGTAATTGAAAGTTACGTTCTGACTTGAATGGGAACAAATTGAATTAGGCATTCCTGCAGCGAATGCTCGTTCGATTTCCTTCTATCGTTCAGGACAGAGGCGGCGCAATTGTGATGTTTGGCGGATCCCGATCTGCCATCACGACTGCAATGCCGCGGGCACTATGGACGATCCAACAACTTTCTCACGATTGCTTGAAACTCAGGCATTCCAGGAGATGTCGCCACAGCTCAAGGTGGCGTTATTTCTGGGGATGATGACGTTTCTATCGTCTGCGCTTGTCACCATGACCGCGTTCACTCGGATTGTGATCGTGCTGTCATTCATTCGCCGTGCGCTCTCAACAAACGAGATTCCACCGACTCAGGTGATCATCGGACTGGCACTCTTTCTGACCATGTTCGTGATGGCTCCCACGTTTCATGAGATTGAATCGAAGGCGGTCGTGCCGTATCTCGATCAATCGATTAACGGGGCGGATGCGTGGAAGATTGGATCGAACGCCTTAAAAACGTTCATGCTGAAACAGACCAGAAAAGAAGATCTGGCCTTGTTTGTTGAACTCTCCGGAATGGATGAGGCAATCTCTCCATCAGCTGTTCCGATGACAACGTTGCTGCCAGCGTTTGTGATCAGCGAACTGAAAACCTCATTCATTATGGGGTTCTGTCTGTACCTTCCCTTTGTGCTGATCGATCTTGTGATGTCCGTCATTCTGATGGCACTCGGGATGATGATGATGCCCCCGGTTGTGGTGTCGACTCCCTGCAAGATCCTGTTGTTCGTTCTGGTTGATGGCTGGCATCTAATTGCACGAGCACTGAGCCTGAGTTTTGGCTGACGACGGCATCAGACGGCTTTGCCTGATGATCTCGACGCCTTTTGACCTTTGCCGATTGCTGTCACCTGACTGATGTTTCTCTAAGCTGTATGACAACCACCACCGCACCAACTCGATCATCCTTGCTCTCCCAACCAGAGACGATTCTATCGTTGGGGATGCTGGGAGTGCTGGTGATCATGCTGCTTCCGCTGCCGCCGATCCTGCTGGATATGCTGCTGGCCGCGAATCTCAGTGTGAGCATTCTGCTCTTGTTGATTACGTTGAATACACGCCGGGCATTGGATCTGGCCGTCTTCCCATCGCTTCTTCTGTTGCTGACGTTGTATCGTCTGGCATTGAACGTCGCGACCACTCGACTGATTCTGCTCACAGGTCACGCTGGTGAGATTGTGAATGCTTTCGGGAACTTTGTGGTTGGCGGCAACCTTGTTGTCGGGATGGTGATCTTCCTGATTCTGATTGTGATCCAGTTTGTGGTCATCACAAAAGGAGCAGGGCGTATTTCGGAAGTGGCTGCCAGATTCACATTGGATGCGTTGCCTGGCAAGCAGATGGCGATTGACGCCGAACTGAATGCCGGGGCAATCGATGAAGTAACGGCTCGAAAGCGACGGACTGAACTCGCACAAGAGACCGAGTTCTATGGAGCCATGGACGGGGCGAGCAAGTTCGTTCGTGGAGATGCCATCGCAGGGTTATTGATCACTGCGATTAACCTCATTGGTGGGATCATTATCGGCGTGTCGCGAGGCATGTCGGTTTCGCAATCGGTTTCACTCTATTCAATCTTGAGTATTGGGGACGGTCTGGTTTCACAGGTGCCGGCGCTGATCATCGCAGTCGCTGCGGCAATGCTGACGACGAAGGCCACTTCAGACTCAAACCTCGGTCAGGAAATTGAAGGGCAGTTGCTGAAACGGGAACGGCCCCTCTACATCGGAGCAGGGGTTCTCGCTGTTCTGTCGCTCGTACCGGGCTTACCCAAGCTTCCTTTTCTGGTCATCGCTGGGGGACTGCTGTTTTATCTGGCGAGTCGCAAGCAGAAAGAGAAGAAGGTTGAAGCAGAATCGCCGGCTGTTCCGACTGCCCCACGCGAGATCAACCCTGACGATGAGATTCGTGAGTTCCTCGCAACAGATCGTGCGACCATTGAAGTGGGAGCGCGGCTGCTGCCGTTGATCAGTCCCAAGAATTCAAAGGGACTCGCAGAACGTATTCGCAGTCTGAGGCAAGATTTCTCGCGAGAGAAGGGGATCTGGATTCCGCCGATTCGTGTCCGCAGCCAATTGCAGCTGGAACCGGATCAGTACCGGATCATGATTGCTGGTCGTCAGGTTGGCATCGGGATTCTGCGTCCTGATCGACAACTTGCCATCGCACCAGAGAACGTGCGAGTCGATATTCCTGGGGAAGTGACTCGCGAACCAGCATTTGATCTCGCTGCCAAGTGGATTGATACCGCACTGACAAAACAGGCGGAAGCAAATGGCTATACCGTTGTCGATGCGGTTAGTGTGCTGATCACTCATCTTGGTGAGATTCTGAAGCGGCATGCTCATGAGTTAATTACTCGCGAAACGCTGAAGCAGATGCTTGATCGTGTGCGTGAGTTTGCACCGACGATTGTTGATGAACTCAAAGGCGAAACGGTTCGCATGGCCGTCTTGCATCAGGTGATTCAGCAACTGGCAGCCGAAGGTGTTCCTCTTTCTGACATGGCACTGGTGCTGGAAGCGGTCGCGAATCATGGTGCTCAAGTGAAAACCGCAGATGACCTGACGGATCGTGTTCGTGAAGAACTCGGTCGGCTGGTTTGCGAACGATACAAGTCAGCGGAAGGCCATCTGCGAATCATTGCCTTTGAGCCACGACTCGAAGCAAAACTGCGTGAGTCGTTGCGCAACGGACAAATTGCCTTGAGTCCTGTACCGATGGAAGCGTTGATGCGGACAATCGGCGAACACTATCAGGCCAGTGTTCGGGTGGATAAGCCATTGGCTGTGATGACGGATCGGTCACTGAGACGCCCCCTCAGACAGTTGTTGCTGCGGACGACTCCAGGGATGGGAATGATCGCCTATTCCGAAGTGCCAGGAGAAACGTCCTTAGATCCAATTGCGATTTTGACTTATCCAGAAGTGTTCAAGGAAGAGCCCAAGGTAAACGGTGTCTCTCATTCACAGATGGCTCAGGCTGTTGCATGAGCATGACGAAAGTTCTAACCAAAGTTCATAAGTTTTCCGCGATATGAATCGTCCATCAACTTCATCTGTCACTCGATCTCACTCGGTAAAGCCCCCAGTTGCTGCCGCGATGGGGATTCTTGCTGGCTGTGCTGCGACTCTTATCGGAGTTGCGACCCAGCTTTCACCGGATGTCATTCTGATGAGAGCAATTGTCGCAGGCAGCGTGACCTTCGTTCTCACTGCGTTTCTGGTGATGTGGTGGCGGTATGTCACTCCTCATAAAGAAGAGGAATAACGGAGTCATCAGATATGCATGACGGGCGCATTCGAAATGAGTTCATGAGGTTGTTTTAAATCACTGAGTTTTAAGTCATAACTAAACCGGGATACGGATTGCATGGAAGCAGCCGTAAAAGCCTATCAATCTGTTTCACAAAGGAATGTGCGCGATCATCTGATCGTCGACCACCTTCACTTTGTGCGCCATGTGTTGGGACGGATTGTCTCAGGGCTTCCTGGCTTCGTTGACAAAGACAACCTTGAATCGGCCGGTGTTCTGGGACTGGTGGAAGCCGCTGCCAGTTTTGATCCTGAACGTGGCATCGCATTTACAACGTTCGCGTATCACCGCATTCGTGGTGCAATTCTGGACGAACTCCGCCGGAACTGCTCTCTGCCACAACATGTTCTTGAAACCTGGAATCAGGTGAAACAAACGTGGGAGCGACTCGGAGAATATGCAACGTCAGTAACTGTTGCCGCTGCATGTGGAATCAGTGAAGACACCGTTGAAGAGTGCATTACGGCTTTGAAGTTTGCGCAGCCGGATGCGTGGCAGGAAGCCCTTCATGATCACCAGCGTGTTTCGTATGAAAGCGACGAAATTGTTGAGCAGCTTGAACAGGCTGATCAACAGCGATTGTTGGCCGATGCGATTGAACGGTTGCCAGATCGGCTGCGTCTGGTTCTGTCGTTGTATTACCTCGAAGACCTGCGAATGGCTGAAATCGCCCAAGTGGTCAATTTGTCAGAATCTCGAGTGTCTCGACTTCTGGCGGAAGCGGAATTGCAGATTAAGAACTGTTTGAATCAACCGAAAACAGCTTCGGGAAAACCTGTCGATAAGTCACGTCGTTCATCCAGAAAGTCGTGACTTCGCCTGACTGTGAATTAGAGCAGTTTGCTCTACCGAGTGCCCGCGCAGCGGCCGTTTGGATAGATGAAACGCAACTCGCCGCGTGGCGGAAGTGTGGAAATGATTTCGCAAGGTGCTCTAAACGCAAACACGTGTATTGCAAAGAGATTTTAAGGTGGACCAATGAGTCGTCTTCATGATGGCAGCGCCG
>JBEBTF010000070.1:0-18364 GCA_040393865.1 Planctomicrobium piriforme
GAAGCATGTGAATTCAGACAGGCATTGCGAACCGTGAGTTTGCAATGCCTGTTTTGCGTTTCAGGATCGAGTTGAGGCGAGGTTGTGACTCACCAGAATTAATGCGATTTTGGGCAGGTGGGAAGTCTGCCGTGATGACCTATAATTGATGTTACGGTGTCTGGTTCGCTTCACTTCATCCGATGAAGAAACGTCAGTGAACCCATTGTCAGAATGAATCGGTCTGGAACAGGCAATCTCATGGCGATCGACCCTGTCTGCGGGATGACAGTTGATCCTGCAACCGCTCTCAGTGGGGAGCGGGATGGCAATACTTATTATTTCTGTTGCCAACATTGTCATGACGTCTTTCTGAAAGCACCTGCTTCCAACGAATTGTTGTCACTTGATCTTGGGCGGGGTGCTGCGCCTTCGTCACTAGCAGGCTCACTTCCGGTCCTTGAGAAGGAAGCCGGTCATCAGCCGGGAATGCCTGCGCATGGTTCATGCTGTCATGGGGGAACCGGATCGAATCTGCCGCGAGCAAACACGAACTCGCAGGCAAAATATATTTGCCCAATGTGTCCCGGTGTCGAAAGCGAAGTTCCCGGGGCATGTCCCGTCTGTGGGATGGCTTTGGAACGTAATCTCGCGGTTCCTGACACGAATGCCGTCAAGACGGTTTACACCTGTCCAATGCATCCGGAGATCGAGCAGGATCATGCAGGGAACTGTCCCATTTGCGGAATGAGTCTGGAGGCAAAAACGGTTTCCGTTGAGCCTGCTGAGGATCCGGAACTCGTTTCGATGAGAAGACGTTTCTTAATTGCGCTGGATCTCACGATTCCGGTGTTTGTTCTTGCGATGGGCCCGATGATTGGGATTCCCATTACAAGGTGGGTTTCACCTTACTTCTCGCAACTGACACAGTGTTTGCTGGCGACGCCGGTTGTCTTTTATTGTGGATGGCCGTTTCTTCAACGGGCGGTGACCTCCGTGAGGACAGGTCATCTGAACATGTTTACGTTGATTGGGCTGGGAACACTCGCAGCATATTTTTTCAGTCTGTTTGCGTTACTGTTCCCCGGTGCTATCCCTGAATCATTTCTTGAGCACGGACATGTTCCGCTGTATTTCGAAGCTGCGGCCGTCATCATCACACTGGTCCTGTTAGGGCAAGTTCTGGAGCTTAAAGCCCGGCATCAGACAACGGGAGCCATTCGAGGGTTGCTCTCACTCGCTCCGGATTTCGCTTTGGTGTTGCGAAATGGAGTGGCGGAAAAGGTTCCGTTGTCGGATGTGCAGATTGGTGATGTGCTGCGTGTGGTCCCTGGGGCCAAGGTGCCCGTCGACGGCGTGATTCAGGTTGGAGAGAGTCACGTGGATGAGTCCATGTTGACTGGCGAACCGATGCCGGTGTCGAAACATATCGGGGACTCCGTGATCGGGGGAACCGTGAACCAGCAGGGAGCGTTCGACTTTCGTGCGGAGCGAGTCGGTGCGGAATCGACGTTGTCCCGGATTATCAGTCTGGTGTCTCAGGCTCAGCGCAGTCGCGCGCCGATCCAGCGTCTGGCGGACACAGTCTCCAGTTACTTCGTCCCGGCTGTTGTGGCCGTTTCCATCCTGTCTTTCATTGCCTGGATGATCTGGGGACCTGCGGAATCGCGGATGGCATATGCATTTATCAATGCCGTTTCGGTTCTGATTGTTGCTTGCCCTTGTGCGTTGGGGTTGGCGACTCCGATGTCTGTGACAGTCGGAATTGGTCGTGGAGCGCAGAACGGAATTCTCATTCGAGATGCCGCTTCGCTTGAGCAACTTCACAAGGTCGACACGATTATCGTTGATAAAACGGGAACGTTAACGGAAGGCATGCCGACGCTGACAGAATCTCTTCCTGTCTCCGGACAAGACCCGGATGCATTGCTGGCGCTGGTTGCTGGCGTTGAGCAACACAGCGAGCACCCGCTTGCAAGGTGTCTTGTTCAGGCTGCGAAAAAACGAAAGATCGCTATCCCCGAGGCGACTGGTTTCCAATCGGTGACCGGTGGCGGGGTTCAGGCAATGGTTCAGGGCCAGCAGGTTCAGATTGGACGAGCTGGCTTCCTCCAAGATCAGGGAGTCGTTCTGCCAGCCGATCATCAGAATCAAGTGAACCCCTTACGTCAACGGGGAGCAACAATCATTGATGTCGCAGTTCAGGGGAACTACGCGGGATCATTTGCGATTACAGACCCAATTAAACAGTCGAGTCCCAGTGTGATCTCGGAGCTGCATGAACTGGGACGTCGCGTGGTGATGTTGACGGGAGATAATGCTGTCACTGCCCGATCTGTTGCTGAACGCCTGAAGATTGATGACGTCGAAGCCGGTGTCACTCCACAGCAAAAGCAGGAGTACGTCCAAAATCTGAAAGCTGATGGACGCGTTGTGGCCATGGCCGGCGACGGCATCAACGATGCCCCTGCATTGGCCGCTGCAGACATCGGAATTGCACTGGGGACGGGTTCGGATATTGCGATCGAGAGCGCCAGCGTCACACTGGTGCGAGGGGATTTGACGGGAATCCCTAAGGCAATTCGACTCAGTGAGGCAACGATCGCGAATATCCGTCAGAACCTCGCCTTCGCGTTTGTTTACAACGCACTCGGGGTTCCGATTGCAGCCGGAATCTTGTATCCGTTCTTTGGGGTGCTGATGAGCCCCATGGTTGCTGCTGCCGCCATGAGTCTGAGTTCCGTCTCTGTCATTGCGAACTCGCTTCGCCTGCAAAGGCTGCGTCTCGGTTCGCAAAACAAATGATCACGGTTAATTGAATTACTTCTTCAGATCGAAGTTGTGTTCGTGCTTCCCGGATTTAATTTCCTGTTGCAGCTCTGTCTTTTCATTGTACTTTGCAGGAATGTACTGAACGATTTCGTCAATCATCTCATTGTCTGGGGACTTAACTTTCTTCCCGCTTGGCCGCGTGGCCATGATACGCACCTCATTCATCCCAATCACGACGCCGCGTTTGTCCCCTGCGTCAGTGGCTGAGTCGTATTTGCCATTCACGATATTGAGCTGCACTGGAGCCCCTTTTACCCCAACAACGGGGATGAACATGATCACCCCTTCGTTGACAGGTTCTCCATCGAAAGTCACCGTCCCTGAGACGACAGCTCGCGGAATGGTCTCTCCTGAACCGCACCCTGTCAGAGTCAACGTCAGACTCAGAACGAAAGCCAATCCGGCCAGAGCGACTCGGTCTAACAGTGTGCAGTTGAGCATTGTCTTCTTCATCGCTGGCCCTGATTCGTTGTTCGGGTGATTCAGTGACAGATGACTGAGAAATGTTGTCTTCCCGGCATCTTCAAGGATGGGAGCATCCATTCAATTTATACGTTGACATCCAAGGTGTGTTGGTATCATTATCTCTGGATGTTTCATTAATTTGCATTGTTGTTTTTGTTTTGTGCGCAGTCAAGGCGTCGCGTTCGAGTTGACTGACGGTGAAACGTCTTACGGGAAACTTTATCATGTTCAAATATCGCAATCGTTATCGTGGCTTTACGCTGATTGAGCTTCTGGTTGTTATTGCAATCATTGCCATCCTGATTGCTTTGTTGCTTCCCGCTGTGCAACAGGCCAGAGAGTCGGCCAGACGGACACAATGCAAAAACAACTTCAAGCAGATCGGTCTCGCGTTACACAACTATGTGGATACGTTTGGCTGTCTGCCTATCGGATGTTTGTTCGCTGATCTCGGAGCGACTGGACCATCTGCTTCGAACCGGACGACCTGGTTGGTCAGAATCCTGCCTATGATTGATCAAGCTGCGCTCTATAACCAAGTGGACTTCAACCGCCAAAGTAGTGCAGCCGGTTATGATCCGAACAACGTGAAGAACGTTGATTTGCCTGCTTATCGTTGCCCCAGTGACGGTGGGACCCGTGGTAACACTGGTCAGTCCGCCTATGCCCCAGGAAACTACGTTGCCTGCATCGGAACATCGACGCGGTTGCATGGAAATGGGAATGCAACCGCCAGTGCGACTCAGCACGGGTCCTATATCGCCGGGAACGGGGAATGGGCGCGCATGGTGTTAAATAATGGAAGTGAGCGTGGAGTTTTTGCTGCGAACAGCAAGATTAACTTTGCTCAGATTCCAGATGGAACATCGAATACGCTGGCCGTCTCTGAGTGCGTTGTTGGTGGTGAAATTATTGAATCATCAGCAGATGTCACTCCGACTTGTCCTCAAGGAACGCTTCGAACCCGTCGTGGTTATTCATGGTTCTACGGGCAGACTTCAACCTGGCAGTTTGGAACATTAATCACTCCAAATTCTGTCACAACGGATTGCGAACGATTCGACGTCTATGTCAACACTGCCGCACGAAGTAAGCACACTGGCGGTGTTCAAGCAATGCTCGTCGACGGGTCAGTGCGATTCATCAGCGAGAACATCAATCTCGCGACCTGGCAGAATCTTGGAAATCGACAGGACGGAAATATCGTCGGCGAATTCTAGACCATATTGATATTGGTCTCTCATGTGACCGCGCAGTTGTCTTCACAACAAGGAAAGTGCTCCATGTGCTGAAGACGCTGCGCTTGTTTAAGAGGTTGCTTAATGGTGAACGGCGATGCTTTATGAGGCCGTTCGACTGCCAGTGGGATCAATCAACCAGAGCCAGTCATCGAAGAGGAATTCGAATCGAATTGCCAGCAGTGCGATTCGCCCCATGACTGTGTATCCGAACGAGGCTCCGAAGGTGATCATCAACACCCAGACGCCCATCTGGGAGACGCGTCCGACGATACCCTTGTGTTCGACGGAAAAGAAAAAGTAAATCAGCGAAGCCAGCACGCAGAGTACCAGAAAGATCTGCTGCAGACTTTCGCCCCAGGCAACCGCACTCAAACCCTGGGCTGTTTCGTTGGTCACAATCACTGGTTGAATCGTGTTCTGAATTTGGCTGATAAAATCGGCCTGGAGAAACCCGATCAACCGAATTCCTGCTGTTGATCCAATGATGAATGCCAGCGGCCAGCGTGCGATCCATGCCCCTTTGGGAGAGAGTCGCCAGAGCAGCATTCCCCCCAGTACGAGCGGGATGAGATAGAGCCACCAGTGTTCATCTCGCACAATTGGGATGCCGGGGACTGCCCACGTTTGAATCCATGCCGGCCAGAGTTTGGCAAGCAGCGAAGGGATGACAACGGTCCAGAAGCTGACAACCATGATGTATGCGGCCGATGTCCCGACAAAGACAGCCTCCGCAAACTTGTAGAATGGGTTGTCGCGATAAAGAAATGAAAAGACACACAGCGTCATGAATGCTGCGGTCCAGACACCAATCGTTCTGCCTAAGCTGAATTCCGCGGACCCGGCGACGGCGTCGTTGTATGTCGCCTGACTGAGCTGTCCGTTCAATTCTGTGACGTACGAACGGCCAGCTCCGACAAAGATGGCTTCGTACAGCAGCCAGAGTCCCACGATGAGGCCAAAGACTGCCCAGCCTCGTCCGGAGTTTTGTTTGCTTGCTGCAGGCACGGTTTCCAAGTGAAGTTCTCCGTGACAAACCCCGAAACGTCAGAGGCCATCTTGTTTAATTTGAGAGCATCTGGATCTTACTCAATGCTTCCGTTCAATGTATCGAATTTCACCTGTGTTTGTCTGTAATGACATCGATTGCAAAGGGAGATCCTGCTGCCTGGAAATTACAGCCCGAAGGATCGTTTCAGGAGATCTTCATTGACCTGGCCAAAGTAATGGACCCGACCTGTCTCGGTGTTTTGCAGAACAACCTGGGCCGGGCTGAAAAGAGACGGGTCCATCTGATAGAAGTCTTTGCCAGCTGCTTCAAAGAGTTCCAGAAACGGTTTCCCGTATTGTGGTGAACTGGAAGAGGGAATCCTGCGTCCAAGTTCTTCGATCGATTCGTCATCGCCGGTCACCCATAATGTGACGCGGGCACCGTACAGAATCGCGTCGTTTGTTCGTCCAATCGCGACAAGTTCATCTGCACTCACCGGAGGAATGGGCGCGATCCCGATTGCGGAGTCGACTCTGGTGATGTCGAAATCGAGTTCGACAAGTTTGTGCAGCGCGGTTTCAATACTTCTGGCGACGACCTGCATGGTGCCAGGCAAGCTGGTGGTCGGTGCAACCAGCAGGGCGACCTGATCCTCTGACACGTTGCAGTCTTTGGCGATCAATTCAATGATGTCAGGCCCCGGAAGCGAATTACTTTCCAGGATGCCGACGACTCCATCTGGCTGTTCCTGATATTCCAGCTTTTGGAAGAGGTCTTCTTTCGCGGCGGCAGCCCTCATCGGGCCAGACCCGATTGCAAAGTATTCTTCTGTCTTAATTTTCCAGCCAGCGTACTGACTCAACAGGCAGGCTTCGACGGGAGAATCCGTCTGCACCTGAAGCATTGACCAGCCAAGACCAGCCAGTGTGCCATGAATCATGGTGACATCGCTGAGTCCGCACATGCAGATTTCTGCGAGTGCAATCCCGGCGGCGATACTGCCAGGGGAATCGACACCGAAGTCCAGTACCACCCCTGGGCCGAACCCTGAGATCGCCTCGATCCGGAGTTCATCCTGCATGTTCATGAGCTGGTGAACGAGATCCCAGGCGAGATCATTCAGTGCGGATTCTTTTGATTCATCTTCCACGGGGACTGATCCATCCGGCGTCCCCCCCAGTGGAGGGACAGTGAGTAATTGGCGAGTGATTGGCAAATTGTTGATTCGGGTTGAACTGCTGCGGCTGAGTTATGCCTGCGGCGAAGCAATGATGTTTTCGACCGCTGATTTCAGCTTTGGTGTGAGTGAGATCCCATTCCCACCTACGGCAGTTGATCGTCCGGTCCAGTCCATAAAGATGCCTCCTGCTTCTTCCACAATCGGAATCAATGCACAGGCGTCCCATTCTTCGAGCAGGGGATCAATCATCAAATCGGCTCGGCCAGTGGCAACCAACATATGGCCATAGCAGTCTCCCCACCCCCGGGACAGCCGACATTCCATTGCCATGTTCTCAAGGACATCAATCCGGTTGATCTGTTGAAATCCCTCGACTGCGGTGTAGCAGAACAGAGAGTCTTTGAGTGCTGATGTGTTGGTGACTTCGGCTCGAACCGGGGCGGCGTCTCCCTGTTGCCACCATGCTCCCTGCCCGCGTGACGCATAAACCACTTCGCGGCAGCCCGGGAGTCGACAGATGCCAGCGACGTTTTCCCCTTGATACTGCAATCCGATCAGCATGCCAAAGAGTGGCACTTGATGCACAAACGACTTGGTCCCATCAATCGGGTCAAGAATCCAGCGATATCCACTGTCACCAAGTGTCTCACCAAACTCTTCCCCCTTCACCGTATCGTTGGGAAACATGCCGAGCAGGCGTTGGCGTAAAAGTTCTTCGGCCTCCCGATCTGCGGCCGTTACCGGAGACAGATCTTGCTTCAGTTCGATCTTCAGACCGGAGTGGCCGTAATACGACATGACCAGCTGATCGGCCTGTGACGAGAATTCCAGAGCAGCCAGAAGGCGTTCTTGAACGGCAACAAAGTCGATCATGGGACTGTCTCTATCCTGAAGTTCCAGTTTTAATTTTGCAGATGGAACGATGGGAAATGGCGCGTCGACGCTGACTGAGCTTTCTCGCTTACCGAAGCTGAGAGTTGGAACATGATAGAACAAACAGGACCAAAACAAAGAAGGTACGATGAGATTGTCGACATGGAATTTGCCGACAAATTCATCGTACCTTGAACGTCTTATTTCTCCCGATGACGCGAACCACGACCGGAAAATGACATAGGCGTCTGTGGCTGCACAAACGCCTATGAATTCTTGCTCTGCGACGAGGGAGAAAGCCTTGCTTCGGCTTAACTCCCGGTAGTTGGGCGTCGCTTAAGATATTGCTGAATAATGTCTTCTGCTCGTTTAGGAGCTTCTTCTTTCGCTTTGGCCTCGGCTGTCTTGCCTTCTGCTACTGGAGCCGCTGGCTTTGGGGCTGGCGCTTTCGCTCCGGTTTCAGATGGGTCTGGCAGCTTGATTGGGGGCGCTGCAACCGCGGACTCTGCGGATGAGTCTGCAGGAGCCGGTGCTGGCTCTGTCATTGGCATTTGTGGGTATGCCTGCGGCATGGCAGGATATCCCATCATCGGCTGCCCATACATTTGTGGGTAACCTGGGTATCCGTACGGCATCATCTGAGGGTATCCCATTGGGGGATATCCCATCTGAGGCGGCATTCCCGGAACGCCGGGAGGCATGAACTGGTTCTCGCCAGTTGGAGGCGCCCCGACTGTGGGCATATAGTAATTGGAAAGTCCCGGCTGCTGAGGCATGGAAACGTCGGTCAACGTCTCGCCTGAGGTCGGGATCTCGAAAGAAGATCCGCCGGGATTGCTGTTCAGTGTGGGGATTGGCGTTACTGGAATATTGGCCGATGTTCCGCCGCTGGCAATCAGTTGAGTATCGTTTGCGATTGCAATGTTTGTTGCTGTATCGCTTTCGATGACTTTGATCACGACCCGAAATTCAATCTTCCCGATTGAAACGATGTCGCCTGAGTTGAGAACGACGCCGCCACGGATTCTCTCACCGTTGACCAGCGTTCCGTTCGTGCTTCCAAGATCTCGGAGGCGAACTGTGAATTCGTCGACTGTAAAGACGCAATGGTGACGACTGACAAGTTCGCTGTTCGGCCGGAGATGACAATCTTCCTCACGGCCAATCAAAAACTTGCCCTGAGGCAGTGGGATTACAGCCCCTGCCTGCTTACCTGACACAACGCTTAATTCGGCTTGTTGCATGGACTTACGCTCCGTTTGTCCAAACATCCGCAAGCCATTCCGTCGGCGCGACAAACGCTCTTCCGAATGACTCAGGTGAGAGTCCCACCGCATCGCTCCTGCAAAACATCACAATTTAGGAGCTCTTTAGAAATTACGGCGAACAGGCCTCTCGTCAATATAGGTACAGTACTGATTCGCTAACGGAGTACAATTAATCAATGGAAAGTAATATGAGATAATGGTACCGCAATCACACATTCGCTGTCAATTTCTTTGCAGACAATATCGTGCTTGCGTATTAACACTCACTCGACGAACTCCGGCCGAACTTTTTGGTGAAATTTTAAATATTTCCCATTTATGCGCATATTCACCGGTGATTTGCTGCAATTTAACGCAATTTATTTGTGGATGCGGTGATCGAGAAAAATTCGAAACCCGCCCTCAGGTACATTTGTCTTGGAGTTCGCTTCGCTTCCGCAGTTGTTAGTGAGGGTGTCCAAAACACGTCGAAATCATAGCGCTTGATGCTTCTGGAATCACATTACAAAAGCGTTATTCCAAAACGCATCCGTGTCCAGTGTGGTGGATGCAGTTTTGGAAAACGCCTCGTTGGGTGAGTGAATTGCGAGGCCAGCATTTTGCAGAAGTGCTTGTGACCGGCGAAATTCGTGGACTTTTGTCTTCTGACTGGCAATGCTTGCCACTTCAGCAGACATGAATTGCAATAACGCGTGTTGCCGCTTCTGAAAACTGTGGGGCGGGTTGACCGGTTTTTGCGGTAAAAATAAACTTTACCACGCACGTGTGTTGCGACGATCGCAAGTGGATCGCGCATGATGTCTGCATTCGAATTCGACTCTGCCCGTTTGCTCTGGACTTTGGTAAGCCCATTGTGTCAGAGTTGCGGCCCGGCGGTCATGGCAGGATGGTTGTCGTCGTAATGTCTTGAGGCTTCGATCGTTCGAAGCACAATGCTGGCGAAACCGTCACGGAACGTCCTGGATCAATATCATGGATTTTATGGATCGTCTGGGTGATTTTTTCAACTCAATCACCGCAGTTATTGAGAGGATGATTCGGGGGGTATTTGGATCCGCCAACGAACGTGAAATTCGGGCAACCGGATTTGTTCGAGAGCGAGACGGAAGTTCCCGAGTTATCCCAGGTTCCGTTCTGGATCGTATCAATTCACTTGAGCCAGAAATGAAGAAGCTGTCTGAAGGAGAACTTCGGGCAACGACGGAACGGCTCAAGAAAAAACTTGCGGATGGCAAGACTCTCGACGACGTCCTGCCGGAAGCATTCGCTGCGGTTCGTGAGTCGAGCGTCCGTTATCTGCAGATGCGGCACTATGACGTCCAGATGGTCGGGGGATACATCCTCAACCAGGGCAAAATCGCTGAAATGATGACCGGGGAAGGAAAGACACTCGTTGCTTCCTTGCCGGCCTATCTGAATTCTCTGGTAGGGAAAGTTCACGTTGTGACGGTGAACGACTACCTCGCAAAACGCGATATGGAGTGGATCGGCCCATTGCACATGGGGCTCGGGCTGACCATGGGCGCGATTCAGTCTCAGATGCGTCCGGAAGAGCGGCAGAAAGAATACGCCGCTGACATCACTTACGGAACAAACAACGAGTTCGGGTTTGACTACCTGCGTGACAACATGAAGCCCACGAATCGGCTTCAGGTGCAGGGCCCGCTCGATTTCGCAATTGTCGACGAAATCGACAACATTCTGATCGATGAAGCGCGAACACCGCTGATTATCTCCGGTCCGGCACACGACGATGTGACGAAGTATCCTCGCGCAGACCGTATCGCCCGCCAGCTTGTGCGCGATCGCGACTTTGAAGTGAAAGAAAAGGAACACAGCTGCCATCTGACAGACGAAGGGGTTCGTCGCGCGGAAGGGCTGGTCGGTGTGGAAAGTTTCTATTCCGCAGGGAATATGGAATGGCCACACCTGATCGACAACGCGCTGAAGGCACACCACCTCTATCGTCGCGATGTGAATTACGTCGTCGAGAATGGCGAAGTCGTGATCGTTGACGAGCACACTGGTCGTAAGATGCCAGGTCGTCAATGGAGCGATGGTCTGCATCAAGCTGTTGAGGCCAAAGAAGGGGTTCGCGTGAAAGAAGTGTCGCAGACAATGGCGACCATCACGCTGCAGAACTACTTCAAGCTTTACAAGAAACTCGGCGGTATGACCGGTACCGCGATGACGGAAGCCAACGAGTTCCACAAGATCTATAAACTGGGCGTTGTTGCTGTTCCAACAAACCGCCCCAGCCAGCGCATCAACTATCAGGACGTCGTTTATCGTACGGAACGTGAAAAGTGGAATGCGGTCGTCGACGAGATCGTCGAAGTGCATAAGACCGGACGCCCGATTCTGGTCGGAACCGTTTCCATCGAGAAGAGTGAACGTCTGAGTTCATTGCTTGGGAAACGTGGCGTCAAACATGCGGTTCTGAACGCGAAATATCACGAACGCGAAGCGGAATTCGTCGCTCAGGCTGGTCGTCTGAATGCTGTGACTATTGCCACCAACATGGCTGGTCGCGGTACGGACATCATCCTTGGTGGTAACGCCGAACATATGGCCTGGGAGCAACTGAAGAACAAGTACGCTTCCCGTCTCGATGTTCCAAAAGCTGAGTGGGACGCTCTTGCTGATGAGATTGCCCAGCGAGAGGGGATGAAAGCTGAAGGTCGTAAAGTTGCGGAACTCGGCGGTCTCCATGTGGTCGGAACTGAACGCCATGACTCCCGACGTATCGACCTGCAGTTGCGCGGTCGTGCAGGCCGTCAGGGAGACCCAGGGTCAAGTCGCTTCTTCCTTTCTCTGGAAGACGACCTGATGCGAATTTTTGCTGGCGACAAAGTGAAAGCGATGCTCTCCTGGCTCGGCATGCAGGAAGGGGAATCGATCGAACACTGGTCTGTCACAAGCCAGATTGAGAAGGCACAAAAGCGGGTCGAAGAACGTCACTTCGAATCCCGTAAGCATCTGCTTGAGTATGACGAAGTGATGGACCACCAGCGTAAAGAGGTCTATAGCTATCGTCAGCGAATTCTCGACGGGAACAACTGCCGCGAGCTGATTCTGGACATGCTCGACAAGCAGGTGACCAAATGGGCACTTGAGTTTCTGAAGCCACAGTACCGCTGGGAAACTGCCGCCGCATTTGCCGGGCAAAGTATGGGGATTGCTGTCGATGCTCGCGATTTGCGAGACATGGAAAAGCCCCAGATGGTCACGTTCCTGAGTGACGAGGCCAGCAGTCAGGCAGCAGGGCTCATTGAAGAACAGATCGACGAGAATCTTCCGAAAGATATGGATTCTCGTGACTGGAGCTGGCAGACACTGGCGAATTGGGCCAACCGTATGTTTGGGTTGAACCTGAACGACCGCGAGTTGCGTAAGGTGGCCAGAGGAGATCTGCCGGAAGGGGAGTTCGATCGGGACGAGATTGCCCGGTATCTGCAGAATCGTGCAGATGAAGCCATTGAACGCTTCGATTTCTCTGCACTGGACATGATTCTGGCCCATGACTTCGGGCAGAAGCAACTCTCTGGGTGGTTGCGGCATCACTTCGGGGTCGAAATGACTCCAGAAGAATTGCTCGCCTATGACGATGCTAATAACGCATTGCCGGCTGTGCTTCAGCGAGTTCGCGAACGGTATCACGACCGTGAGATCCGTTTCCCGGTCGCTGTCGGGATGAATCGTTATCTGGAATCCGGCCCACAAGTCGATCGGGCAGGATTAGTCCAGTGGGCAAACAAACGGTTCGAAACCAATCTGACCGAAGATGATCTGAAGGAAAAAGAACGTCCTCAGATTGCCGAAGTTTTGGCCGACCGCAGCCGCGAGTTCTACCCGACCGCCGAAGCATTTGAGGCTCTCGAACCTGCTTTGGAGCGTGCATTTGGTGGGGCAGATAACGCCAAGGTGACTCCGGCCTCAGCTAAGTCGTTTGCTGATTTCCTGCGAAGCAAATTCCGCATTCAGCTGGAACTGAGTGAGCTGGAGAAACTGACAAATTCGCAGGCACGTCAATATAGCTTGCAACGAATCGACGACCTGTATCGTCCGGAACTGGGACAGGCAGAGCGGTATCTGTTACTGGAGATGCTGGATCACGCCTGGAAAGAGCACCTGTATTACATGGACCATTTGCGGTCCGGGATCGGGTTGGTCGGTTATGCTCAGAAGGACCCGAAGGTCGAGTACAAGCGACAAGGGATGAAAGCTTTCGAGCAGATGTGGGAACGCATCGCCGAGCAGTCGACATCCGCCGTCTTCCGTCTGGAATCCGAGAGTTCTCCTCAGTTCCTTGACTCGCTGTGGGCGAACGCCAGTGCTCAACACACTCAGGCTCGTGCCGCAATCGAGGAGTATGAAGAGTCAGGCCCTGACGGAACTGAAGGGGCTGGTGAATCAGGTCAGGCTGTTAAGACGATCCGCAACTTCGACGACAAGGTTGGCCGCAACGATCTCTGTCCGTGCGGAAGTGGCAAGAAGTTCAAGAAGTGTCACGGAGCCGATCAATAGCAGGGTCTGTTGTGGACCATGTCGCGATGATGATCAGTCGGATCAAGCGGTTTGACTGACACTCGAAGTGGCAAACGAAACTGTAAAAAAAAGAAGGCGGCAGGCCATGAGGTCTGCCGCCTTCTTCGTTTGTGATGAGCTTCCGAAGCCGTCTACCGTGTTTTGGGGGCCTGGCATTTTGAAAGTGCAATTAACGCGTATGCAGTCGCCAGATTCGGATCGCCTTCATACCACCGCTCGTTTGCGTTGCTCCAACTTCCGTTTGGCTTCTGTTCTGAAAAGAGTTGTTCTGCAAGATCTTTCCGCCAGTCATGTTTGACAGAGGACGCGTCAACAAAGACGTCACTCCCGAGCGTGTCGAGTGTCTTGGCAAACATCTGGTAGTAGTAATAGAGTCCCTGTTGACCCATGCCTGGGTTTTCTTTGACGCTATAGAATTTCTTGAGCCAGTCCGTTGCGGCTTTGATTCGAGGATCGTCAGGGCTGACTCCAGCATAGATCATGCTTTTTAGTCCTGCGTATGTCATGCTGGCGTAGGAGCGGAGCCCCCCTTCTGGTGTTGTCCCTGCTTGTGACGATCCGCCATTCGCTGCGGTGTAATAGAACCCGCCGTCGTTGACCTTACCTGCAGGTTCGGTGGTGTTGTGCTCAGATGGACGGTTCTGGCACCGTGAGATAAAGACCAGTGCGTTCTGGACAGAAGCGTCATGCGACGAGATTCCAGCGGCCTGCATTGCTTCAAGAAAGAATGTGGTATTGGAAAGGTCCGGGCGTGAGTGCGATCCGTAACCGGCACCTCCAAAGGATGTGTGAGACTTGTCGCCAATCTCTTTTTCGTCCCATTGAATCTCTTTCAGATAGGCGACCGCTTTGCTGATGGTGTCGTTGTAGCGTCCATCGGCATTCGCATTGGTCAGTGTCATCACTGCGAGAGATGTTTCGTAGTTTTTATGGTTGGACTTTGGGTTATAGATCCCGCCGTCTGGTTGAATGTGACGCTCGATGACCTTCAACCCGCGTTGAACGACTTCATCTTCAACGGGAACATCGTTGATTAACAGTGAGTAGAGTGCCAGTTCGGTAATCCCGATGGACGTTGATGATGTCCACGTTCCATCTTCCGCCTGAGTTGTTTTCAGGTAAGCAATCCCTTTGCGGATGGAGGACTTTAATGGAGCAGGGGCCGGACCGACGTCGGCGAAGATTGACGCCGGAAGTATGAGAAATGCAGTCAGCCATGCGACGGTTGCGGTGGCCGCATGAGATCTCGCCAGTTTCATGGCAATTCCTTCAGAAGAATCGAGTGTTTTGGTACGCCACTTTCAGTGTGGAGAGTTCTGCATCAGTGGTCAAATGCTGTTCAAAATGAAACGCGGAATACCACTGTTTTCCGGACCTCTTTTCAGACCGGTTAGATCTGGCACGTGGCCGCATCGCTGCCTTTGCGACAGGAAAAAGCCTGAATACCGGAATTTACGAGCGGATCGCAAAGAATCGGTGTGAGAAAGGCATCGCCTCGATTGAGTGAGACGCATAAGATTGTGACGGAAGTCTTTAACGTGCTTCAGTAAATGAACCACGAACCATAACAGGGTCGTAATAATGGACCTTGTCTCGATTCATGTAATCCTGGCAGGAGAGCGAGGAACGAAATGAATGCGAATGAATCTGCGGATCGTTATTTCCATATCGCAGCAGATACGGTAGGCCTTTCAGCCAACATGCGGCAATTGTTGGGAACACCGCTTCGGGAGGTGAAGGTCCAGATCGCGATTGAACGAGATGATGGACAGATTGCGACTTTCGTGGGATATCGGGTGCAGCACGATAAATCACGGGGACCCATGAAAGGGGGACTCCGATACCACCCGGAAGTTGACGCTGAGGAAGTGAGGGCTCTCGCTTCATTGATGACCTGGAAAGCTGCCGTGGTCAACATTCCCTATGGAGGTGCCAAAGGGGGAATTGGAATTGATCCCTCAAAGTTCAGTCAGCGCGAGATTGAACGCATCACCAGACGATTTGTTGATGAGATTCATGAAGTCGTTGGTCCTGATCAGGACATTCCCGCCCCTGATATGGGAACGAACGCACAGACCATGGCCTGGTTCATGAACCAGTATGAAAAATATCATGGTTTCAATCCTGCCTGCGTGACAGGGAAACCTGTTGAACTGCATGGTGTTGAAGGGCGTGAAGAAGCAACCGGACGAGGTGTCGCGATTGTGACCCAGTCGGCGCTTGAACGATTGAAACGGAGTCTGAAAGGTTCGACGATTGCGATTCAGGGCTTCGGGAATGTGGGAAGTTATGCAGCAAGAATTCTACATTCCCAAGGGGCAAAGATTGTCGCCATCTCTGATCAGCACGGAGGGATTCAGCATGAAGGAGGATTGGATGTTCCTGCGTTGCTGAAGCATTCTGCTGAAACAGGCAGCGTGATCAATTTTCCTGACGCCATGAATATCACGAATGCGGAACTGCTGACCGCGAATGTCGACGTATTGATTCCCGCTGCACTGGGGGGCGTGTTGACTGCAGAGAACGCCAACGATGTCCGAGCCAGACTGATTGTGGAAGCGGCGAATAACCCGACCACGTTTGATGCTGATGCCATTTTTGAACGGAATAACGTTCTTGTGGTTCCGGACATCCTCGCCAACGCTGGCGGCGTGACCGTGAGCTATTACGAATGGGTTCAGAACCGGCAACACTTCAAATGGGAACTTGAAGAGGTTCGCAAACGCCTTGAGAAGAACATGACCGAGAGTTTTGATCATGTCTGGAAGATTGCGAGCGACAAGAATATTTCCCTGAGAACTGCAGCCTATGTTCTTGGAATTAGTCGCGTCGGTCGGGCAACCGTTCTGGGGGGAATCTGAAAGCGGTTCAAGAGACGTGTCAAAATTCGTGGATCATCAGGCGAACTCTGTTTGCGGCTTTGAAAGGAATGACGATGCCAGAGCAGAATCCAGGAGTGCTCGAGAAATACTGTGCGGTGCTGGAACGGAGCCCGTTACTGGCAGGGTTGACCACTGATGAACTGAAAGCCTGTTTGCCATATATGCGGACGGAAGGGTTTTCGGCAGGTGAAGAGATCCTGACAGAAGGGAACAAGTACCACGGGGTCTGGATCATTCTGGATGGACTGTGCGAAGTGATTAAGCACGGTCAGAATCGATCCAGTCGATTGGCGACACTGGAGCCTTCGAACATCTTCGGAGAGATGTCGTTTCTCCATTCAGAACCACACTCAGCGTCGGTTCGAGCGGTTGATCATGTCGAGACGATTCGGCTGATGTTTGAATCCTACGAGCAGTTGCGAGTCGAGTGTCCTTCGGCTGCTCATAAGATTGTGGTCAACATCGTGCGTGTCATCTCGGACAGGCTCCGACGGATGGACGAATGGACCTGTGAGCTTGTGGAGCGGTCCAATGATCGTAACGGGTATCACGAGTGGCAGGAGTTTCGAGCGAAACTCTATTCAAACCTGTTCGATTGATCCTTGCTAAGTGTCACTGGGCAATCACTGATTCATGATGATCAGCGATTGCCCTTTTTCTTTTTGTGGCCACTGGAAAGAACGATCCGTCTTTTTGGTTTGTCAGCCCTCTTCAGTGACGATCGAGAGATTTTTTATTGGATCAGATGACTCCGGTTCAGGTTCGGGAACCTCTTTAATTGGACCATCAAGCATGCAACTGGTGTTCACGTCGCCGAGGACATTAATGACAGTCCGGCAACGATCGAGAAACCAGTCTACTGGGATCAACAACGCGATATACTCGACTGGCAACCCGACGGCTGTGAACACCAGCGTCATCGTCACCAGACCGGCTTCTGGAATCCCGGCGGCGCCGACAGAGGCGAGAATCGAAGTCAGGACGACAAGCACTTGCTCCCAGCCTGACAGGTGAATTCCGAGTAGCTGTGCGATGAACAATGCCGACATCGCTTCATACAGTGCTGTTCCATCATTATTAAAATTGGCTCCGACGAGCGCTCCTAGACTTGCGGACTCCTCCCGAACCCCGAGACGCTCGTGAAGGCACTCGTAAGTCAATGGCATCGTGACGGTGGAACTGCTTGTCGAAAATGCCATGACTAACGCATCACGCATGGCGCGGATCACCTGAACCGGCCTGGCCCATGAGTGCAAACGAATCCGCACCAGATACCAGCAGGTTTGCAGGAGCAGAGCGAGAACCACGGAAACGATAAAGAGTCCGAGCGAATAGAAGGGAGAGAATCCCTTGGTGCCGACAATGCTCGCGACGATCCCGAAGACACCGAACGGCACAAGCTGAATGACCCAATGCAGAATCTTGATCAGAATCTGATAGATGCATTCAATCAATTCTTCCATATGAGGAATGGGGCGCTCGGATTTCAGTTCTCGAATAGCGATTCCAAAGGCCAGTGCGAGGATAATGACACCAATGATATTCGGGGAATCGCCGAAGGGCCCGGTGAGACTCTTGGGAATATTGCCGAGGACGATCTCCATCGGAGTCTTCTTGGCAATCTCCTTCAATGATTCTGTTGGATCTTTCAGTTCGGAGAGCTTTCCGGGCTGAAGAACATTTGCAACGGTAAGACCAATCAGAATTGCGACAGTAGTGTTCAGGATCAGGAGAAATGCCAGCCGAGCTGCTTTGTTTCGCTGGATGACCGTCGTCATCAAAACGTGAACGACGGCAATAAAGATTAATGGAGGCGCAAGGACTCCCAGTAATTGCAGGATGACTTTGGCAGGAACTTCAAGAACTGCAGCCTGGGTGCCTAAAGCCACTCCGACAATGACACCAAGGAAAAGGCCTCCCAGAATTCGAAGATAAAGTGGGATTCCGCTCCATCGACTCCAGAGCCCTCGGCTGGTTCCTTTTTCCACTTCAGTCATCTGGTCTTCCCGGTGAAAATCACTACCCACGTTACGATAAAGAATTTCAGTTCTAAGCAGGCTCGTAATGCGTGATGATCGGTGTCAGTGATTGATCAATCAGTGTCGTTT